>JBGCDN010000506.1:0-2537 GCA_045105495.1 Planctomycetaceae bacterium | reverse complement strand
GCTGAATCGTAGTCTTCAAACATCGACGGAATCAGTAGCCGATCCAAATCACAACGCAGCGAAATGAAGTTCTTATTCGCGGCGTGAACAACGACCGTCTCGCTTAGAATCCGATGGCCAACAGCGCTGGATTCGATTTGCACAAAGTCGCTTCCCAACGAACCTCGCACCGGCTCATAAATATGCGGATACGCCTTCACAAAACGATGAGGCCCTCGCCAGGCATGATAAATCGTTAGCCAAAACACCACTGCCAGAATAAGGCAGGTGACTCCACCGACGTTGGTTCCGAACCGGAATGAGTCGTAAGCCAGTTGCAGCATGAATAGGCTGGCGGGAAGCATCACCACAAGCGTGCTGATTCTTGCCCACCGATGCATCCGACCAAGGTCACGCATCGATACTCGGCCGTCAAAGTGGTACTGAACCGACCCTGATTCCGGCTCCTCGATTGGCTGATACGGGTTGTCCACGGTTTGGCTCATCGATCTTGTTGGGAATCACGTTCACGATATTGGCAACGCTCGGAAAATTCACGCTCGCCGCTATGACAAGGCCGAAGTTTGCCGTATCGTCAGCCTATTATTTCCCAACAAAACAAGCTGCCAGAAATGAACGACGTGCAACGCATTCAAGTCATCGATTCACACACCGGGGGAGAGCCCACCCGCGTTGTGATTGATGGACTGCCTGACCTGGGGCCGGGCTCTATCCTCGACCGATCGAAAGTCTTTGGCGAGCAGTTCGACCACATCAGGTCAGCTATCGTCAACGAGCCCCGAGGGTCTGATGTCATCGTGGGAGCCCTCTTATTGGAGTCACATGAACCCGACTGCGAAACGGGCGTTGTGTACTTTAACAACGCTGGGGTTATCGGCATGTGCGGCCACGGCACCATTGGCTTGATGGTCACGTTGAAGCACCTGGGACGAATTGAACCAGGTGAGTATCAGCTTGAAACCACGGTTGGCCGAGTGACGGCGACGCTGCTGGACGATTCACACGTCCGGGTTCGCAATGTCAGCAGCTATCGTGACAAGAATAATGTTGAAGTCGATGTGCCGGGTATCGGCAAGGTGAAAGGCGATATCGCCTGGGGCGGCAATTGGTTCTTTCTGGTGTCTGACCACGACGAACAAATTGAAGCTAACAATGTTCGTCGCCTATCAGACGTTTCTATCCGCATCTTTGAAGCCCTCAGAGACCAAGGCATTGGCGGAGAAACTGGCCCTGTCGATCATGTCGAGTTGTTCGCACCACCTCGGTCGGAAGAAAACCACAGTCGAAATTTTGTGCTCTGCCCAGGGTTCGCCTACGACCGATCACCGTGCGGAACCGGCACCAGCGCGAAGTTGGCGTGTCTTGCTGCTGACGGGAAACTGGCACCCGGTGATGTTTGGCGGCAAGAGAGCATCATTGGCAGCGTGTTCGAAGCCAGTTACGAAGCGGCTGAAGAAGGCGGAATCTACCCAACGATTACTGGTTCAGCTTTCGTCAACGGCGAGGCGACACTGCTCCTGAACCCAGCCGATCCGTTTTGTGCAGGAATTCCATCATGAGCCAACAAGATCATGTTGTCATTGTCGGCGGCGGCATCATTGGCGGCCTTAGCGCGTGGTATCTGCGTCAGTCGGGCCGCGAAGTAACCATCGTCGAAAAAGACACATTCGGTGCGGCTTGTTCGCATGGAAATTGCGGATACGTTTCGCCCAGCCATGTGCTGCCGTTAACTCAGCCGGGAGCCATCAAAGACACACTGAAGGCGATGTTCGGTCCGTCAAATCCGTTCTACATCAAACCACGCATTGCACCGACGCTTTGGATGTGGTTGCTAAAGTTCGCCAAACGCTGCAACACACGCGACATGATGGAAGCCGGTTCGGCCCGGCATGCGTTGCTCCAATCGTCTCGGCAGCTCTACGAAGAACTGATCTCGAGCGAAGAACTGGATTGCGACTGGAACACATCCGGCCTGCTGTTCGTGCATCAATCGCAACATCACTTCGAAGAGTATGCGAAGACAAACGATTTGCTAACCAAAGAGTTCGGCGTTGAAGCGAAGCCTTACGAGGGTGAGAAACTTGTCGAACTGGAACCAGCGTTGAAGCCCGGTGTGGGCGGCGGGTGGTTGTACGAAATGGACGCGTGGCTACGTCCAGACCGATTCATGTCAGCGCTTCGCACGAAGCTCGAACAAAATGGTGTGCAGATCAAAGAGAACTGCGACGTCAAATCGTTCGTCCGCCAAAACGGCAAAGCCAGCGCATTGATAACGTCGCAGGGTAACGTTGAAGGTGGAACTTTTGTTGTCGCAACCGGAGCCATGACACCGTTCCTGAACCAGCACCTCGGCTGCAAGGTTCCAATCCAACCGGGCAAGGGTTACTCAATCACCATGCCACGGCCCAGCCAGTGCCCAACGCGACCTCTGATCTTCGAAGAGCACCGAGTCGCCATCACACCGATGGTCGCAGGATATCGGATCGGTTCGACGATGGAATTCGCAGGCTACGATTCAACCGTCAATCGCACTCGGT
>JBGCDN010000505.1:0-5665 GCA_045105495.1 Planctomycetaceae bacterium | reverse complement strand
TCAGAACTCGAAGCTCGCATCCGCAGTTACGAACTTGCATTCCGCATGCAGGCTCAGGCACCTGATGCCGTTGATCTCGCTGCCGAAACAGAGGCAACACAGAAGCAATATGGGCTCGACAAGAAAGAAACGCAGCCCTACGGACGTATCTGTTTGCTGGCCCGCCGATTAGTCGAACGTGGCGTACGCTTCGTCCAGCTTTACAGCGGAACCGGAAGTAAATGGGATTCGCACTCCGGGATTGAAAAGAACCATTCACGGCTTTGCAAAGGCGTCGATCGCCCTATCGCGGGCCTACTTAAAGACCTGAAACAACGCGGGTTGCTCGACGAAACCCTGGTCGTTTGGGGCGGCGAATTTGGTCGAACACCCATGAGCGAAAAAGGCAATGGACGCGATCACAACCCAACCGGCTTCACCATGTGGATGGCTGGTGGCGGCATCAAAGGCGGTCAGGTCATCGGAGCCACCGACGACCTTGGCCTGTATGCCATTGAAGACAAGATGCACGTCAAAGACATCCACGCATCGATTCTTCATCTCCTTGGCCTGAACAACATGAAACTAACTTACGATCACAAGGGCCGGATGGAACGACCGACGATCAACGAAGGTGCCTTCAATCCGAAGCTGGTTGGGTAGATATGAATCAGCCCCTGCTCTTCATGGCGGTTCTCGCCTCGATACTCACAGGAACATGTGCCGCACAGCGACCCAACGTTCTGCCGCAGCTTGTCGAAGACGTTTCGCAAGACGCGGACAGTCAAAAGCAGGCGAGAGCGTTTTATGCCTTGCTGCGAGTCAGAATCGATGAGACATGGGACATCGATGCCCTCGAAACCCTCTCATCTTCTGACCACGGACATCTGCGGAAGTTCGCCGCTACGATACTTCGTCGCGTACCCGCACTTCACAAAGATCGGGCGATCGAAGTCCTGAAGGACCAGCTGGCGGCAGAATCCAGTTGTCTGACAAGTTCGAGTATTCTGCACTCACTTTCAAAGCTGGGCGAACTGGAGGCCTCAGAGGCCACAAGCAGGATCATCAAACGCTTCGAAGAACAAGTCGGTGACTATCTGCGTGAAGCGAAAGAAGATGACGCGACGCGCGAGTTCGCAATTCGGCTCTGTAACGGGATCTCCAAAGACCTTTGTCGGCTCGGCGATGTTCGCAATGGGGTGCGGCTCTGGCTGATGGCTCAGCGACTTTCCAAGCCAAACACGCAACCTCCTGACACACAGGGGCTTCCCAGAAAAGCGGCGATTGAACTTGCGCGTATTGCACAGAGTCGGTCGAACCCAGGTAGAGGCTACGCCATAAAGGGGCTCGCTCGATTCGGCTACACGAACAAGGCAGTCCAATCGAACCTGCTGACGCTTCTGACACCAACTCAGGAGACGCTCAAACAGGACACGGTCGAAGAAACAATCAGCCGGATACAGGCACCACATACCCCAGCACAACTCCGAGCCATTGCAATCGAGGCCTTGGGACATCTTGCTCTGGATAGCGAAACCGTGATCAGGGCGTTAAAGCCGATCGTCGCTGAGAACTCGACTGACTCACTGGTTGCAGCCTGCTCTCTTGCACGCTTGAACGACGCTACGGGACTAAAGCTACTGAACCGAACGCTTCGAGATTCCAAGCCTGACGAAGCAATTAAGCTACTGGGCATCATTGGACACCTTGGACCGAAGGCGAGTTCCAGCATCGAGCCGATCACATCACTGGCGTTCGAGGAACACACCAAACTTGAACACGCTGCTGAGACTTGCTTGGCTCGCATCTCAGAAGCAAATCCGATCATGCTGCTCAGTACCTTCGATTCTGGTAGTGATAGAACGAAAACGCTGCTCTGCGAGGTGTTCGCGCTGACGAACAAAGCCTCGGTACCAATAGCCAGAGAACTGATCAGTCGATTCGACGCTGCGAGTCTGAAAGGCAAAGTGGCAATCGCAAGTTACCTCGCCAGAACCGAACAGCTCCCAAAGTCTTACGTACCGAAACTGCTCGCCCTATTGAAAAGCAAAGACAAGACAATTCGTCATGCAGCTCTGGCCGGACTTTTGGGAGCGACAAGCCTGCCACCCGAAGTACTTCAGCTAGTTATCGATATGGCCGTCGAGGACAACGAAGACACAGCGGTTGCCACTTACATTGTCAGAGATGTGCATTCCTTAACCCGGCCTCTGATTCAACAACTGGCTGACGCGGTGCCCACAGGCTCAGAGCAATTTCTTCGGGTGGGCCTCGCGCATCACTTCAACGACATTGGTGCGACACCTGTTGTCCTGGGCTTACTCAAGCACGAAGACACCGACGTTAGAAACAACGCCCTTGCGGCTCTTCAAAAACGACCAGCACTCGCACCACCTGTGGTTGCAGCAGTAACGAGTCTCATTGACGATCAGCAAAGCTTCATTGCCGTCAACGCCGTTCGCCTGTTTCTTCATATCGACCCAACCTCCCCCGAGGCAATCACGGCAGCCAAGCAGCTTCTGGATAATCCCAAGGGCAAAACTAAGGACTTTCAGCGAGCCTATCTCTTTAAAACGTTGGCGAAGCTGAAGCCGATTGACGAAGGTCTTCAACAGCAGGCGTTGGCCTACCTCGATGATTACGACACAGCTACCCGCAGTGCGGCCGCACAATACGCCCTGACTTTCGACCCGGAATCCAGAGCCGGGAAAAACTGTCTGCACGCGACGACTCGGGGCGGTACAGGATTCGAACTGGAAGAAGCCCTACGCACGACGCGTTTACTCACACCGAACGACAGTCGAATAACACGCATCATTCGAATGCGGATGGAGGACCAGAACCCCTACGTTCAGCGTTGGGTCTGGAAGGCAGCGACGGACGATTCACCCTGACCTGCGGTTCGACAGTTTCTCTTTGTCGAGATATCGCTTCACTGAAACCAAAACGACCGTCCCGCAAAACACTGCTGCCAGCGACGCTCCGGACAAAGGCAATCCAAGGAACGTGGCGACAGTCCATCCAGCCGCCGCTCCCGCGAGAGCACTGGTTAGCAAGCTCGCAAGATCGGTTCCCACTGTCCGTGATATGGCTCCCGCAATCCCGAACGAAATTGAGCCCACAATCAGCGACGCAACGATCCCACCAAACAAACCGGCGGGTGCGAACTCAACGCCGCCGGAACTAAACGTCGCTACTCCACCAACAACAGATCCCGAGGCAATACTGGCGATGAAGCCAGCAAGCATCGGTTCGATCGGAGCCGGAGGAGCAAGCGGCGCCATCTGTTCAACCACTGGCGTGGGTTCAGCGATCTCGGGCAAGTGCTCGTACGGGTTCGGGGATTGCATGAATCTTGTTGGCTAATGGTTACTCCGACCCGACCGCCGCTAGCCACTCCGCGACGACGTCTATCAGTAAAGCATATGTCCCAGTCACCTCTTCCTCCATCGTGTCCCACTCTTGGATCTTGCCATCGGAAAGAGCGTAGTACCCAATTCCAGCTTGGTACATGAACGGCACACACGAAGAAGTAAATGGAGATGAGCTACCACGAAGTTCGGCTGCCAATTCGTCAAACGAAAACAGAATCTTCACACCACCAAGCATGCGCGGGACCGATGCCGCTACCTTAAAAGTACTTGAAAACAAATCCATTCCATCAACTGGGCTGTTAGCTGGCAAAATGCCTGAGATAGTGGCCGATGTTCCTCTCCAAAACGTCGAAACCTCGCCACAGTCATGCCGAAGCTCGAAACGATCTTCGTGTTCAATCACCTGACCGGGTCGGCGTTCTCGGACCCATTCAACGATACCCACAGTTCGGCCTCCACAAGTACGCGCCCGCTGTCAGTCACGGCTTTCGTGGTTTACTTGGTCGCACATCCTGAATGTCAGCTCCATCGGGAATCGCAGGCGAGAAGATGGATTGATCCTCGATTGGCTGGTCAACCTTCAACTGGAACACATCACGCGTTGAGCTTTGTCTAACAGACTCAACCTGATCATAGACGACGTATCGCTCTCTGACAGGGAACCAGCAATCCGGCTTAACCTCACGTTCTTTAAGAACGACAAGATCTTGTGTCGGTCTCGTGTCAGCAAGACCCGCAGTCGTAACAAGCTCCTGCCGTTTCGCTCGCCGGAGAACAACGCAAGCCTTGTAGTCCGCACCCTGCCGATTCTTCAACAGAGCACGAGCCGAATCCTTACCCATCGCCTTGCCCTGTGAAGCAAAGTGTTCGCGCACGCATTCGACCCAGAGTTCGTCACGTCTTTTTGGTTCATCAAACGCCATGGCCCGATAGCGATGGCCGCGATACCGCCCCGTCGCAGCCTCGATGGCAATGGCGTTGTTGCTTCCGTCCAGAAGCCACACAAAGTGGCAATCAAAACCGTGAAAGTCGGCTCGACCGAGATACCTAAAGTCCTCTACTGCCGGCTGCTTCTGCTGACGTTGCCTTTTCAGCGTACCGATGTCACCAAGATCAAGACCTCGCACCCATTCTTCGGGAAGAACCGAATAGAAGTAGCCAAAGGCCGCGAGGTCTCCAATGGATCCGCCACGACACCGTCGCCATGACGCCGCCTTCTCTGGATCAAACCAACCGTCTTGCGCGAGGCCTAGCTTCCCATCCCAGGTAACTGTGTTATTCGACCTTTTGCCCTTCATCTGGGTGGTAGTACTTCTCAGGCATCCACACCGTCGACTCGAAAGCAATCTCCTCGGCTTGCAAGAACGGCCGAGCCGCGATGGCCGCATCCATGTCCTCGAAATCATCTTTGTGCTGACGACGGAAACGACTTCGCTCGTCTTTCAGAAGAGCCTTAGTCCGAACAGTCTTGTGACGAACCTGCATCTCCAGGCTTCGGATCTTGAAGATCCAATCCGCCTGCTTTCGGGCATTCGCAATGAGTGCCGCCGGGGCCGGATGAGTAGCAGGACTATGTTTTACGTCCTGTCCTCCCGCCGCAACCGCAATTATCGTCAGAGCAAAGACAGAAGCCGTCATGACTAAGCTAAGACCCCATGAACCACGCGAGACGGTTCAACGCCTGTCAGTTTTTGATCTAACCCCTGAAACTTAAACGTCAGTCGTTCATGGTTGATGCCCAGTGAATGCAAAATCGTGGCGTTCAAATCGCGGATGTGAACCGGGTTCTCAAGGATGTTGTAGCAGTGTGTATCTGTCTTGCCGTATTCGATGCCGGGCTTGGCTCCGCCGCCGAACATGCATGTTGTGAAGCAACGACCGTGGTGATCGCGTCCGTGGTTATCTTTGGTCAGCTTTCCTTGTGAGTAGATGGTTCGACCAAACTCGCCGCCCCACACGACCAACGTGTCTTCCAACATACCGCGTTGCTTGAGGTCATTGATAAGACCGGTGATCGGCTGATCGACGTCCTTACATTGGCCACGAAGTTGCTTCGGTAGATTTCCGTGTTGGTCCCAGCCTCGGTGGTAAAGTTGGATGAACGGAACACCGCGTTCGGCCAGTCGCCGAGCGATAATGCAGTTGCGAGCAAACGTGTTTGGCTTCTTCACGTCCGGGCCGTACATATTGAGCGTTGCTTCGGTTTCGGTTCCAAGATCCGCAAGTTCCGGAACCGCGGTCTGCATGCGATACGCCATCTCGTACTGAGCGATCCGTGCCAGCGTTTCAGGATCGGCGAATTGTTCGTACTC
>JBGCDN010000504.1:0-2508 GCA_045105495.1 Planctomycetaceae bacterium | reverse complement strand
GGGGCGGCAGCCCCGGCTCCAGACGGTCATTGGGTCAGAACAGTCGAGTCGATCAAGGCGAAGAATGTTATGGGTACCGAATAGCGTATGGAGCCGGGGCTTGAACGAGTGCCCGCAGTTCATAGTCCCCGGCACCCAAATCGCGGGTGGGAAACAACTTACAACAAACAAAAACAGGTCTCGTCCATCGCTGAGGGCTTCGGCGTCGACAGGGCTTCTTGAAGGAGTTAATGAAGGTGTACGGGAACAACGCAAAAAAAGGAGATCAGTCGTTCAGAATTCGAAGCTTACGGCCCGCCGCGTCTCTCCAAACGTCGTCTCGAAGTAGCCGCGATGACTGGCAATGCTGTAGCGACACGAAACGCACGTACGGCTCGAGGGCAGTCCCTTGAATAGTCCTTGCCAGTGCTTTGATTCGCCGTTCACGTGAGTCTCGCGGACAAGCAAAAACGACTCGCAGCTTCGGTTGCCCGGCTTCAGGCCAGTATCGTAAGTATGGTTGGCTTTTCAAAAGTTCCGCGTAACTGCGGATCTTCTGGGTTCGAATCTGTTCATGACCTTCCGTCGAACGGTCAATCTCCCAATAGAAAACGAAAGGGTAATCGTTGCCTTCTGCCGTCGTAATGGAGAACAGCGATGCCGCATCTGGCTTACAGCAGACCGGCACGCCGTTGACAGAAAAGCGATGAAAAAGAACGCTCCGCTGATTGGGAGGCACACGTTCCGTCAAATCGGTGCGAACATCTTGTTCAAGGATCCACGCGGGTTCAGCCATACCCTCGCGCTCGAACGCCCCGTCGAATGCCAAACGCCACCGAACAATCGTGAGCCGGTGAAAGAGTGTTTCCGGCTTCGGCGAACTACGCGAAACCCGCAATGGGCGTTCTCCGGTCAGCTCCTCAAGCAGTTGTGCCCCACGATCACTCAGCGAGTAAATTGCAGGCATTCGCCCACCTTGTTCGCCGTGGTCGTACCAGACGCGAAGACTCGTCTTGTAAATGAATCCATGCTCAAGGTACTGGCTGATTCGTTGTAAACAGCGACGTTCAGTCACGGATGAGAAATGCAAACGGTGAATCATTTCTGTATCCAGAACTCCATGTTTCCCGAGGCTTTGCAGCACTCGGATGTCACGCTTCATGATCTGAATTCCTGCCATGAATCAGATCCCGATTTCTGGTGGAAGCGTCTGGTCATCATCGTCTTCAGGTGCTTCAGGCGGCTGCAACTCGATGTTCTTTTGCTCTGAAAGTCGGCGAACTAAGGCGGCAGCTAGTCGCTGATTGAAATCAAGGCGTTCCTTTTCGAGGAACTCAGCATGATCAAAACACAGCCGCTGCGCGAGCGATTCACGAAACGCCGCGTCCTTTTTTGCGAGGAACTTCGGCGCACGAGATAATCGCTGATTGGCAAGGGGAAACATCACTTTGCCTACGTCAGCCGCCGACACCAACAGGAATGCTTCGCCCGTATTCAGGCGCGCGACCTGTGTCGCGCAGTCGAGGTCTTGCTCGTCCCCACTGAGAAACTGCACGCTTGAAACAATGTCTCGCCACTTCATTCGGGCCAAAGGAACGGTCTTGAAAGTCCGGCTCCCGCCATTCGTATTGGCCTCCGATTTCGCGTTCGTGTGCTGCTTCGATCGGTCTGATTTCACCCCGTCGATTGTCGGCTTGAAAGTTTCACCGAGCATATCGGCGTCACTTTTCGTCCGAGTACTGCTCCAGCTTTCGGCCTGATCAACGATGGTCTTGAAGTCGTAGCCGTCGTGAAACTGGGTGGGCGAAACCTGTTCGTGCTTAATCTTGTGTGGGTCATAGGTCCGCAAGCCGATGACTTCACCAAAGAATTTCGCGTCCACGGGATTGACATGACGGAAGTACAATTTGACGCCGCAAAGGCTGGTACACGCCTGAAGCAGACTGTCCTGAGTCCGATCTGGAAACATGTTGACGCCCTGGTGAGCGAGGACGAACCGCAGATTGAACTTCCGAACCTGAGCGAGAGCCGACGTAATCTGAGGAAATGACGGAGCGAAAACGGGAAGTTCATCGATGAACGCGAGATAGGGTTTGCACTCGGATTCTGGAATATTGAAGACGGTGTGCAGCAACTCCGCCAGGAATAGATTGGCGAAAACCTGCTGGTCTTCATCTCTTAGAAAGCCCCCTTTGCGGAGGTCGACGATCACGTAGTTCCCCTCTTGAATCAGATCTTCGAAGTCCAAAACCCCGTGAGTTCTTCCCAATATATGAGTGACAATCGGATTCTGATCGATAAACCCCAACAGCCGGTTTCGCGTACTTTCGATTTCGTCTTTCTGGTCCCTGGCACGGCTACCGGCCAACTCTTCGAAGGCACTTCGAGCGATAGGATCAGTCACGTTCTGAACCAGCAACTGGTAGGTTTCGGAACCGATATCCAGGAAGTGAACAGCGTCTGCCATAGACAAGCCAAGAATCGCCAGTTGTCTCAGAATGCGATACAACCAAGTGAACAGTCGCGGGC
>JBGCDN010000503.1:0-2915 GCA_045105495.1 Planctomycetaceae bacterium | reverse complement strand
CAACAATCTCTACACGCTGTTCGAACAATTCGATTATCCGGATCCGACAATGCCAACTGAGCACCGCAACGAAACGATCGTTGCCCCACAAGCTTTGCTAGTGATGAACGATCCATTGGTCATCGGATCAGCAGAAGCATTCGCCCGGCAACTGATTGATGAAACGCAAAGCGACGCAGAACGCATCGAAATCGCGTACGAACGAGCATTTGGCAGGCGACCGACCGAAGTCGAGACTCGCCGTGCGTTAGCGTTTATGGACGGTAAAACAGATCTCCGCACATTAAGCATGTTTTGTCAGAGCTTGTTCGCATCAAGTGAGTTCATCTATGTGCGGTGAAATCGCAAAGCGCTTTAGTCTCGATTCGACACGACCCCACCGTAGCGGAAGTCGTCAAGACTTTCGGTTGGCCACCTGCAAACTGCCGAAAGTCTTGACGACTTCCGCTACAAGATTTGCGAATGCGTCTGGGCCGAGCCTGCCGTCCCGTTTGCGAAAGCGACAAACTGAATGTTGAGCACACGTCGCCAACTATTGAAAACGTCTGCCGTCGGCTTTGGCCATCTGGCGTTCTCAACGATGCTGGGCAGCAAAGCGACGGGGGCAGACCACCTACTGCCTCATTTCCCGGCTCGAGCGAAGCGTGTCGTCTTTCTCTTCATGAAGGGCGGACCATCTCACGTCGATACGTTCGACCCCAAGCCGTTGCTCACGCGGGATCACGGCAAGCCAATGCCGTTTGACCTGCCGCGAGTGACGTTTGCCAAGCAGGGCAACCTGCTGAAATCGCCGTGGAAATTTCGTCGCTACGGCGAAAGCGGTCTCCCGGTCAGCGGTCTGTTTCCGAACGTCGCAAAGCATGTTGACGACTTGTGCATTCTTCGATCGGTTCACGGAACCAATCCGGCTCACGGTGGAGCACTACTAAAGCTACACACCGGGACCGATCAGTTTGTCCGGCCAAGCATGGGGTCGTGGGTCATTTACGGACTTGGAACGGAGAACCAAAACCTGCCCGCGATCGTGACGGTCTGTCCAACGCTGGCTCACGGTGGAGTCAATAACTGGGGAGCTGCATTCCTGCCGTCGCGTTGTCAGGGAACACCGATAGGCAACGCAAGCCTTGGTTCTGCAAAGGCTCAGGTCAAACACATCCGCAACAGGCAGCTCTCTCGAAACGAACAACGACGGCAGCTGGATCTCATTGCTTCCATGAACCGCGAACACCTCGACATCGTCGGGAAGAACCAAGCTTTGGAAGGCCGATTGGAATCGTTTGAACTGGCGTTCCGCATGCAATCTGCTATGCCGGAAGTTCAGGATCTCTCTCGCGAGTCAAAAGCAATGCAGCGTCTGTACGGCATCGACGACGAAGTCACCGCCGACTTCGGACGACAGTGTTTGATGGCCCGACGGTTTCTTGAACGAGGTGTTCGGTTCGTGCAGGTCACCCACAGCGACAGCGAGGTGCAGTGGGATCAGCATTCGAACCTGTATCACGGTCATACCAAGAATGCTGCCGAAGTTGATAAGCCGATTGCCGGGTTCCTCACAGACCTCAAATTGCGAGGCATGCTGGACGACACTCTGGTGTTGTGGGGTGGAGAATTCGGCCGAACCCCAACCGCGCAGGGCAACAACGGACGCGATCACAATCCGCATGGGTTCACAATGTGGATGGCGGGCGGCGGCGTGAAAGGCGGCTTCGCCTACGGAGCCACAGACGAATACGGGTACTACGCCGCCGAAAACAAAATGCACGTCCACGATTTGCACGCAACGCTGCTGCACCTCATGGGCCTCAACCACGAACGACTCACTTATCGCTACGCCGGTCGCGACTTCCGACTTACCGATGTCGCTGGGAACGTCGCCACGGACATACTGGCCTGACAACTGAAGCCGCTCCAAAGGGAACAACATGCAACGCCGAGACTTCTTCGCAGCATCCACAGCCGCCATCCTCGCGCCGAATGTGATGGCTACGTCCAACAAGAAGCCAACCACGCTTGCTGAACCGAAATCGGTTCCAAAAATCGATACGCACCAGCATCTTTGGGACCTCAAGACCTTTCAACCACCATGGCTGAAAGGTGCGCCGGAGGTACTATCCAGAAGCTACGTCACCAGCGACTACCTCGACGCCACCCGCGGCTTGAACGTGGTCAAAACCGTTTACATGGAAGTGGATGTCGCAGAAGCCGATCAGAACCGAGAAGCTCAACACGTTACTGAGCTTTCGAAAAGCGATGAGCACCCGACATGTGGTGCGGTCATCTCAGGCCGACCGAATTCGGCAGGCTTCGAGAAGTACATTCGTCAGTACGCCAACTCGAAGTACATCCGTGGCGTCCGCCAGGTTCTCCATGTCGACAGCGCGAAGCGGGGGATGTGCATCGAGAAACAATTCGTAAAATCGGTTCAGCTTCTCGGAGAACTTGACAAGACCTTCGACCTCTGTATGCGACCAAGTGAACTCATGGACGCGTCCAAACTGGCGGGCCTTTGTCCGGATACGAAGCTAATTCTCGACCACTGCGGCAACGCCGACCCGAAGGTGTTCCTTCCAAAATCAGACGAAGAACCCTGGCACACAATCGACGAATGGAAACGCGGTCTCGCTGCCTTTGCAAAGCACAAGAACACCTACTGCAAGATCTCCGGCATCATCGCCCGCGCACCAAAAGGTTGGACCTCAGACCACCTTGCTCCGATCATTGAATTCTGTATCGAAACATTTGGGTTCGACCGAATCGTCTTCGGCGGCGACTGGCCCGTTTGTTTACTCGGCGGCCCCTACGGCTGCTGGGTCAGCGCCTTGAACGAAGTCATCGGCCACCATTCGTTCGCCGCCCGCAAGAAGCTGTATCACGACAACGCGATCAAGGTTTATGGAATTTGAGCTTTTGAGTAG
>JBGCDN010000502.1:0-4888 GCA_045105495.1 Planctomycetaceae bacterium | reverse complement strand
GTTGCTCACAATGAACGCACCAGCCGCTGCGGCCAGCAGAGTTCCGAAGACGCTGGACGCATGGAAGATAGAACTCGTGATGTGGCGAACTCGTTCCGGCATCACTTCAGCCACCATGGCCGACGCGACTGCCCATTCTCCACCAACGCCCATCGCCACGAAGAACCGCAACGCAATCAACTGCCACGGCGCAGTAACGATTGCTTGTAGGCCCGTAAAAAACGAATAGAACAAGATTGTGAAGATCATCGTTCGCGACCGACCAATTTTGTCGCTCAGCATTCCGAAGAACATACCACCGATCGCACCACCAAATGCGAACGAGGCGACTCCCCAGTCGTTCCATGTCGCAACATTGGGATGCTCGGCATCAACACCTAACAACGCCGGAATCGCATCTCGCATCGAGGCGACAAAAATCTGCCCTTCGAAAACATCAAAGATCCAGCCCAGGCAACCAATAATCAGCACCAGCCATTGGTATCGCGTAATTCCCTCGTACCACTTTTGATTTATCGAAGGTTCGCTGGTCGCCATGTGTAGTCCTGCTGCGCATCAATGAGTTATCTGAATCACTCTACCGCAACAGTCGCGCGACGTCACTTCTGTGGGCGAGTCGATGGCGGTAATCGCTTTCGCTGCTGCGGCTGTTCAGCGATGGCTCGAAAGTATTGTTCGACCAGTCCCTGGTACCGAGGGATCGGTTTCTCTTCGGCGGTGCTTAACAGACGTCGCCGTAGAGCTGGGGGAAGGTGTCCCCAAACTTCCTTCACAAGAACACGGCGGGGTGAAGCGGTGCCATTTGCGCTCGGGACCGTGCCTTTTGTTGGACCACTCGAATCCTGGCTGTCGTCCGGCCGCTTCCGCTGTTGAGACTGGTTCTGTTTGGCACCGTCTGGCTGTCCGGCCTTTGGGTCGTCGGGCTTGTTCTGCGGCTTCTTGCTGTTCGCGTTATTAGGTAGTGGTTGGCGTTGGGTTCCCGACTGACTTTTCGACTGCATGGCCTTGGCAAGCTGAATGAGCTCATCAAGTGAAGACACGACTGCTGCCTGGGTTTCGATGGTTTTCTTCGAGACCTCATTCCGTTGAAAAGCCTGCAGTGATTGATTCATCCCATCGATCGCAGACTGCAGAACTTCGGCTGCCTGTCGGTCGCTCCGTTCCGGTTCGTTTTGGTCAGAGGTCTGTTTCCGCGGCCGCACCGTTGCCGTCGCAGTTTTCAATTCATCTTGAGCCAGGCTTGTTGAGACGAAGAGCAGAACCAGAAAAATCGGCGGTTGGATGTGGGGTCTCATTGTTGCAACTCCTGAAATTCTTTCAGTAGTTCGGCGGCCAGAGTCGCGAGACGCTGTTGTCTGGCGAACAGCGATTCCGTCTCTGAGGATGCAGCCTCGTCGCTCAAGCCGGCCAGAGACTGGGTTCGTTCGTTGATGGAAAGTTGCAGCGTCTTCAACAGTGACAGGCGTGCTTGAATTGAGACGAGTCCGTTCTGCTGCGGTTCCTGTTCCGATGCTGTGTTCGCAGGCTTTTCTGAAGAGGCGGGCATTGCGTTTTGTTCATCCGGGAACACAGCCGCTACAACATCGGTCAGTTCACGCAGTGCCAGCTGTTGCAGGCTCGTCGTCTGGCGGGATGTCATGCGTTTTCTTAATAAAGCTTCTGCTCGCCGCATGTGATCGGCCGCTGATTCAGTGACCAACGCGAGGACAGCTGACGATCGCATCGTGTCTGAAGCCGTCGTTGTTTCATTCGCAAGCCGCGCCTGCTGTTTCGCCACTTCCAGAATCGCTCGCGACTGTCGTCTTGTTCTTCGACCACTGGCTTCGACCGCTGTTTGGCTTTCTTGTGTTTCCTTGAGCAGTCTCTTCTGCCGTTCAATTAACCCCCGCAGTTCGTTCACTGCGTTCGCCAAACCAAGCTGCTCAGACTGCTGCTTGACTTCCTGTTGTTCTTGTCGGGTTGTCTCAAGTGCATTCTGTAAGGCCTGTTCTGCTGCCTGAGCTTTGGCTGCGGCCGACGGGTCGTTGGCTGCGATCAGTTCTTCAGCGTCGCCCATAAGAACACTAGCTTTTGCAACAGCCTCCGATGCCTCACTCGCCCCCAATCGATCCAGCCGACGCTGCTGCCGGTCTGTTTGGTTGCGAATATCCTGCTGCTGTGCGAGTGCACTTTCGTCATTTTGACGAAGCTTCTTCTGCACCTCACCCTGTTGACGAACAAGTTCGTCCAGCGCTTCTTCAACTTCGGTCAGGCTTTCCAGTCGTGACTCTTCCGAAGTCACTTGTGGTCCTTCAAAGATCGCAGCCAGCTCGCGCAATGCCTGAGATGCTTTTGCCTGCAGATTTCCCGCCGCACCAATGCGTCCGTCTTTCAGATTCCGCGATGCTTCTCTCAGCTGCAGTGGCAACGCGGATTGTTGAGTGAACCGTTTTCCGGAGTTCAGACGGTCCCTCGCGGGATCATCCTCGGGCAACGAATCCGACGCGACCGTCACGGCGTCAATGAGATCTTCTAGTTGTTCGGCAATGCGTTGTTGGCGCCTTGCCAAACGAGACTGATCGGCTGATTGTTGTTTTTGATCGAGCGTGTTGTCGGCGAGAACCCGATCGCCAAGGGCCGCAGTTTCTCGGTTCAATCCCGCTTGCTGAGTGCTAATCTCTGCAAGCGCACTTTGGACATCGACTGTTCTCTTCCATGTTTCAGCGTCCTGCAACAGAGATGCCAACGAAGTTGCCACTTCCTGCTGCAGTCGCTCAACGTCAGCCAGCCCTTCAGCGTTGACATTAGCCGAGTCCTCAGTGAATGATTCTTCTGCGGCCTTGCGCGCGGACGTCAACTCAGACAGTAGCGGTGGGAGAACGTCGGTTTGTAAATGATTGAACTCGTCCTGGACGTCTGCCAGCTGTGTTTGCATCGCAGGCGATTCGATTTTGTTATTGGCAAACTGATCGACAACAGACTGAACACGTTTGTTGAGACCATCATCAGCGTCAAAAAGCCGAGCGGTAATCCGATTTTGATCGATCTCAATTCGCTTCAGCTGAGTGAGGTCTGAACGCCGTAACCCAGCTTCTTCTTGCTGGATCAGCAGTTCAGAAAACTGATCCTGAAGACCAATCTGCGAGTCCGCAACTTCCTTCAATCCATTCAGCAAATCTGTGTACTGTTCTGCCAATCCCGCGCGTTTGACTTCATCGGTCACAATCAGAAGCGTACGAGGTTCAGACGTTGTTGTGTGTGGTGGCTGACCGTCGAAGGCGTCGTTCGCCGTTGCTCGCAGGGTCAAACGATCGCCGGGCGTGGCTTCAAGTTTCGACAGGTCCAGAGTCGTTGAACCGGTCTGTTCCCTTCTATCTTCTGCACCTTCGAACGCGAAAACGTAAGCGGCTGCCGTGTCATTCAGCTGACCCGTAAGTGAAAGACTGACGACCTCCAGATCGTCAGTCGCAACAACAGTAATCGGAATCGAAGCCTGAACCGTCACCTGCTGATCGTATGGTGGGTTCTCAATGAAGACTGACGGAGGCTCGTCCTGGACGGCTCTTAGTTCGTACTGTGTGGGTCGAGGGTCTTCGGTTCCGTCTTCCGCAACCAGTCCGACCCACCACGACGAAACTCCAGAATTGTTCACTTCAAACGATGTGCTAAGTGATCGATTCCGGTCATCAAGGTTGGCATCGATCGGTCGGCCCTCAACCATAAGTGTTGCTGTTTCCAGCGGCCGATCCGCTACAGCCTTCACATCAACAGTTGACCCAACGATGGCTTCGATTGAAGTCTTGCCGCTGTCCAGCACCTTTGGTTCTTGCCCAGTGTAGGCTGGTGGTCGAACCGTGATCTCGATTGATGTGAGCTTTGGCGGGGCGACCACGCTAAGCCAATACCATCTTGTTTCGTGATCTCTGCCCAACGCACGGAAGTAGATTTTTTCCGTGCCAGCGGAAAGCACAGCGCGACCAACTTCGCCGCGAGTGACAGACGCAAGATTGATTCCTCGGAGTGGTTCGAACCTTGGCTTTCCGCGTCGTGTGAGCCGATATTCGAGCCGTGCGTTTTCCGGCAATTGTCCAAGTGTGTTCTGGATCAGTACTTCTCGGAATTCGCCTTGAGCGATCGTGAGACCTTCGTCCTGCTTCAGCGGTGTCCCATCTTCCTCGATGATCCGGAGATTGGTTGTGCTGGGCCACGGAATCGATCTCAGTGGGAAGATCAAACGCTGCACTGCAGTTGAAGCTTCCACTGGCTTCGCGAGGAACGCGAACGCTCCCACGACAACGGCAAGAGCCACCGCACTCATCGCCCGTTTGAATGGTTGCCGATCCGGTAATGAGTCGACGTTTAGAACCGCGATATCCCGCGTCGCTTGCGAAACCACGCTGTCCCGAAGTTCGCGCGAACCGCCGGATTCGTTGGCCGTGAACTCAACAGAACTGCTTAGCCGACCCTGCATCTCCGGGTAGGCACGCTCGACGCGTTGTGCGAGTTGTAGATCGGTTAGTCGTGAGAACAGCGGGCGACAGATGGTTGCCCAAACGACATACAAAACCGCGACACAGGTTCCGCCGGATAGAAACATGCGAAGCGGCGTTTCATCAGTCCGCAGGAACCAATCAATTGTGCCCGCCAACACCACCGAACCCAGCAAGCAAGCAAACGTTAAAGCCAATCCGCGCACGATGGCGACGCGTCGGAGCGAACGACGCAGTTCAGCCAATGGGTTCAGCAGCGATGCTGACATGCGGGTATCTCACGAACAAGGACAGGTCGATCATACCAGTCGCGCGTTCTTACGTAAAAACCATTCGGCGGCGAGAAGCGAAGCCACCAGCAGCAGCAATTCCAGGCGGCTCCACAGGGGAATCGGATCTCCTCCCTGCACAGCGATGGC
>JBGCDN010000501.1:0-5547 GCA_045105495.1 Planctomycetaceae bacterium | reverse complement strand
ATGTGCGATGGGTCCGGCTTCCACAGCATGAAGTCGGCTGGATGGCGTTTGAACGCTTGGTCGTTATCCGAAATTCGACCGCCTGCTCCGCTGATCAGTTTTTCAAGCGAGTTGCCACTCAAATCGCCGTAGTCACCGAAGCTCTCAACAGCGTAATAGACGACATCATCATCGCCCACGTACGCATGACCGCGAGCAATGAGTTCTTCGATCATCGCGATCATGTCGTTGATATGCTTCGTCGCTTTGAGAACCTTTTCGGGGTACTCCGATGCGATCTTCATTCCGAGTTCCCGACCATCAGCCAGGAATGCGTCTGTGTAGTAATCTGCAATCTGATATGGATCGCTGGCGTCTGCTACAGCGCCTTCCGGAACCTTTCCAGACTTTTTGTCTTCCTTAACGCGCTGCATTGCCTTTTGCATTTTGTCTTCGCCACCGCCATCCGCCGATTCGTCGTCGGTCATATGACCAACGTCGGTGATGTTCATGATGTGACGAACTTCATAGCCGGCGAATTCAAGGAAGCGGCGAATGACGTCTGAGAACAGAAACGATCGGAAGTTCCCAATGTGCGCAAAGTCGTAGACCGTCGGACCGCAGCTATACATCCGCACGACACCGTCCTCGACAGTACGGAACGGTTCGGTCTTATTTGTGAGTGAGTTGTAAAACTGAATTTCCATGTGTGATCTCTATCGTTCGCAGCGCGCAGGCATTCCGTGCCAGTGGAACTCGGGCGAGCCGGGAGTATAGTGAAACTCCCAAACCCACAAAGACGTGTTGTTCTATGCGACAAACACCCGCCATATCGGTTCATCTAAAGCTTGCTGTTTGCCTATTTGCAGCAACAACAGGCTTCGCTCAGGAGCAGCCGCCCTTCCCGAATGACCTAGTTGCGTTCCGATCGGTTCGGTCAAAACCCATTTTCACGGGTCGTGGTGAGGGGCATTGGGACACGAAGATTCGAGAACGTGGTTGGATTCTTAAGGAAGCCGCCACGTATCGGATGTGGTACACGGGTTACGACGGAACGCGTGAAGGCATCAAATTGCTGGGCTATGCGACGTCCAAAGATGGTATTCACTGGGACCGCCGAGCGACTCCTTTGATCGATGACCTTTGGATTGAGGACATGATGGTTCTCAAACACCAAGGGCGATACTTGATGGTCGCCGAGGGCAAGAACGATCAATCTCAACTTCTGACATCGAAAGATGGACTGACGTGGAAACGAGAGGGGCGGCTGGATGTCCGACTTGAAAATGGCGAACCGATTCCGCCCGGTCCGTTTGGAACCCCCACACTTTTCTTCGACGACGGTTCATTCCATCTGTTCTACGAACGTCGAGACGCTGGCGTCTGGCTGGCGAAGTCGACTGATCTCACGGTCTGGAAAAACGTAAGCGATCAACCTGTGCTGAAACCAGGCCCCACTGAGTACGACAAGCTGATGATCGCTTCGAACCAAATTGTCAAACGTGGCGACTGGTTTTACATGTACTACCATGGCACCGGCACACCAACAAAACCAAGGCAATGGTGCACTTGTATTGCCGCCTCACGCGACTTGGTGAAGTGGACGAAGTTTGAACGGAACCCGCTGTTGCCGGTCGAACAGAACAAGTCCAGCGGCATACTGGTGGGCAACGCACCGACGCTTGAGTTCTTCACAATGCACGACCGAGTTGATGTTCATCGACCGAGCCGAACGAAATCGAAATGAAGATTAGAATCATCACCGTCGGCGGCACGATCGACAAAGTCTACTTCGATGCTTTGAGCGACTACCAAGTTGGTCAGCCTGGTGTTGTCGAGATACTGGAAGACCTACCCATTGGGTTCGAGTACGAAATCGAAAGCCTGATGCGGAAAGACAGCCTCGACATGACAGATGAAGATAGAGAGCTCGTCAGGCAGCGAGTAGCCGCATCGGAGGAGAAGAAAATCCTCATCACGCATGGCACTGATACCATGATCGAAACGGCGAAGCGCATTCAAGTTGGCGATGACAAATGTGTGGTTCTCACAGGGTCACTCGCTCCGGCCGGATTCAAAACCAGTGATGCTGAATTCAATGTTGGTACCGCGATTGGTGTGCTCGGTGCGATGGACAGCGGTGTTCATATCGCAATGAATGGGTGCGTGTTTGATCCGCACAACAGCGAAAAGAATCGTGAGGCTCAGCGGTTCGAGCACAAGCCGATTCAGGGACAAGCCTAATGCGGGCGGCGCTCATTGCATTGTTGCTTGTGGCGATTGTTGGCGGCGTTGCGTTTTTTTTGACTCGCCCCGCAGCCGAAGTTGACCAGCCGCAGGACCCCGGCAAGGTCGTAAACGATTCCGAGCCGGCCCCCGCCGTTTCAGAGCCCGACGACCCAACCGCTGCAGCCTCTACCGTTGAACCGTTGACGCCAAAGAAATCGTTGCCGCTTCAATTTGTGGAAGTCACCGATAGCGGAATCGACTTTGTGCACCGCAGCGGTATTTCAGAGCAACGCCACTATCCGTGTGCGAATGGCAGTGGACTCGCCGCGGTTGACGTTGATCTCGATGGCAACGTCGATCTGTACTTCGGGACCGGACAGTTTCTGGATAAAGAATCTGACGGAACACAAAATCGGTTCTACCGATCGCAGGGCGATTGGAGGTTCTCTGATCGAACCAATGAAACCGGGCTGGGGTTCGACACATTCACTGCAGGCATCACCGTTGGAGATGTCGATGGTGACGGGTTTCCGGATGTCTACGTTGCTGCTGTCGGTAAGAACCAACTGTTTCACAATCAGGGCGACGGTACGTTTGCTGCGGTTCAAAGCTCAGGCGTCGAACACCCCGGCTTCGCGGCCAGCGCGGCGTTCCTGGACTATGACAACGATGGCCTGGTAGATCTCTATGTGTGCAACTACGGCGAGTGGTCGTTGGATTCGAATCGAGCCTGCTACACAGACTCGACCAGTAGCCGCCGCATGTTCTGCAACCCAAAGGACATTCCTGCGGCGACAGACGTTCTGTTTCACAATGAAGGCGATGGAACATTCCGCAACGTCACAGCCGATTCTCCGATTGCCAAACGGAAGGCTCGCAGCCAGGGCGTTCTTGCCCTAGACGTGAATGGTGATGACGCCATCGATCTGTACCTTGGCAACGATATGAACGCTAACGCCCTTTACATGAACACGGGCGATGGAGAGTTCAACGATGTCACTCAAACTGCCGGTGTGGCCTACGACCGTAAGGGAAACAGCCAGGCAGGCATGGGTGTTTCAGCAGCCGACATCAACCGCGATGGCCGAACCGACCTGATCGTGACCAACTACGAAAACGAGCATAACACCGTGTATCTGGGACTGGGCGGTGAGATGTTTGAAGACTCTTCGCATTCCAGCGGTGCAGTAGACGGGGCGATGCCGTGGGTTGGTTGGGGGGTCTCGCTTCGCGACTTCGACCTTGATGGTTGGAGCGACATGATGGTGACGAACGGACATGTCGATCCGCTGCTGTTCGAAATCAAAATGGGTTCTGAATATCGGCAACCACCAGGGTTCTGGACCATGAACGAAGGCAGCTTCGAATTCATCGGGCCAAAGGCTGGGAGCTACTTCAAAGAACGACATCCGGGACGTGGACTTGTCGTCTCTGACCTGGACAACGATGGCGATTACGACATGGTTGTTGGTCATCAGGACCAAGCCCCTGCCCTGCTTCGCAACGACCGCATCAACAACGATGAGCTCCCTGGATCGATTGAGGTTCGATTGGTCGGAACCCGCACCAACCGCGATGCGATCGGCGCGAAGGTTTCGATTCGTGGAGCCAACCCGATATGGACCGAGCAGGTCATGGGCGGAGGCAGCTACCTCAGCGCGAATGACTATCGGCTGTTGGTACCAGCGACGAAGCCGATCGATCTGGAGGTTGTCTGGCCAGGTGGGCGACGAAGTTCTGCCACGCGGCTCCAGCCCGGAAAGAAGTATGTGATTGCAGAACCCACTCGAGGACGTAACGCGGTGGTTCTTCCACTTTAAGTCGCCTCCATCCGCGATCGCTAATCAAAGTGGAGTCCGCACTCCTGCTTGCGACCGCGAAAGCGAGTATCCCGTTCATGCTTGTCGTACTTCGAGACGGGGCGGCTTGAATGGGTGTCGCCGACAGTCGCATAGCCATTTGCGGTTAAAGGATGTTGCGGAAGCCCGATCGATTTCATGTATTCCTGAACATCGAGGCTCGACCATTTCAGGATCGGGTAAATGCGGTAGCGACCATCATTGGTCTTTCGTATCGCGGGCAATCGCTGCCGGAACTCAGTCTGCTGGGTCCGCAGACCAGACACCCAGCCTTCTGCATTGAGTTCATTGAGAGCTCGCTGCATTGGTTCGACTTTTCGGATTTGATCGTACAAATTCAGATCTGCCTCGTCATCACCTTCCCACAACCGCCCGTACTGCTTCTCCATGTCGAAAGGAGAGAGGTGCGATTCGTAGTGATGCAGATTCAAACCCAGTTCTCGCGTGAGCGTTGTTGCGTATTGATAGGTCTCTTTTGGCAGGTAGCCGGTATCAATCCAAACCACGGGAACATTGGGATCAATCTGGGTCGCAAGATGCAGAGTCACGGCGGACTGTGTCCCAAAACTTGTGCTCATCACAAGCTTTCTCCCGAACCGACGCCGAGCCCATTGCAGGAGGGTTTGGGCTGATTCGATAGGCGTTGGTGGCAGTCCCTGCCTTGAGGACTGCTGTTCTGCGTGATTCTTGTGATTGCTCGTCGATTGCATGACTTCGCTCCTGTAAAAGCTCACGATCGGTTATGCGACCACTTCACGAAGCCGGGTCTTACTCACGAATACGCCGAGACAATGTTCTGTGGCATATCGAACAAATGGCAGTTCAGCTTTACATTCAGGCAATCCTTCAGAATTCTCCGGATTCCACGAAAGACCTTCCTGTCCAACGGCGTCGAAGACCAAGTTCAACAAACGAAGCTGCCGGGAAATACATATGACAGGCCAGCAGGACATAGACCCCTGGGTCGAACGGCTGAGAGACCCTGAACTCCAGCCGGAAGCCCTGACAGAACTGCGCGAGGTTCTGCTTCGAGGATCGCGGAAGATCTTCCTCGGAGCGAACGGAGGCGACGCGTTCTGCGAGGATGTCGTCCAGGAAACACTGGTACGCATCCTTGATCGACTGGATCAATTTGAAGGTCGAAGTCGTTTTACAACGTGGGCCATGTCGATTGCTGTCAGAATTGGGACCAGCCAGCTACGTCGCAAAATGTTCAAGGATGTGTCGCTCAATGCTGCAGATAGCGAAAACAATATGCGATTTCAGTTTGCTGACGACTCTGTCCAGACGCCTGAAACAACACAGGACAAAACGGCACTTATGCAAACGCTAAAGTGTCTGATTGTTGAGATCCTCACCGACAAACAGCGTCAGGCGACGGATGCACTTTTGCACGGAATGCCTGTCGAAGAAATCGCTACTCGAAGTGGAAGCAACCGAAACGCAGTTTATAAACTTGTTCATGATGCTCGGATCAGAC
>JBGCDN010000500.1:0-13308 GCA_045105495.1 Planctomycetaceae bacterium | reverse complement strand
CCAACCTCAGCATGAAGCTCGGTCGAGCTCTGAAGTTCGATCCGGAAACCCACACGGTCATCGGCGATGAAGAAGCAACCAAGCTGTTAACGCGACCGTATCGCGAGCCGTGGGTTCATCCTGATCCGGCGAAGGTTTGATTTCTCGAATGCATGGAAACGGACAGCAGAAACAAGCATCAAGAGGCTGCAACCGTGCGATCGTTTCGCGGCCTGTTCATCCTCATTGGGGCCATCGTGTTGGTCGGTTGCACCCTGATTACACTGCAACTGCGTAGCCAATGGCGGACCGTGCGGCGGGTGCAGTGCAAGGGGCACCTCTCAGCAATCGCCCTTGGTTTGCACAACTACCACGATGTCTATGGCGAGTTCCCGCCAGCGTACACCGCCGATTCGAACGGCAACCGGCTTCACAGTTGGAGGACTCTGATTCTTCCATTCCTCAATCAGTCGGAGCTATGCCTGGACATCGATTTGACGAAGCCGTGGGATGATCCGGCAAACGCGAAAGCTCGGGACGTTGTTGTGAACACCTATGTTTGTTTCGAGGCTGACCTCGAGAATGGATTGACAATCTACCACGCGGTTTCTGGTCCTGACACGGTGTTTCCGAGCGACGGAAGCACTCGGCGACTGGATCAGATCGCTGATGGTGCTGACCGAACACTGATGGTCGTTGAGGTATCACGTGGGCAGGCTGTCCATTGGATGGACCCGAGTGATAACGGACTAGACTTTGTCACTCTGCTTTCCACCACGACGGAAAGCCCTCATGCAGGTGGGACGCAGTATTCGCGGACTGATGGTTCCACCGGGTTTCTTAGCAGTCACATGCCGCCATTCGCTCGACAAGCAATGACCACCATCGCAGGTAATGAGACTAGCGATGCGTTTTGACCGCTAAAAAGAACTGCAAACGCTCTATTAGAGCCGACTGCTCAGACGGTCGCTCATTCTCCCCGCTATGGCGGTAACTGCCGATTTCCACCATAGGACTCCGCTGGAGCCGAAAAGAGTGTTTTATCAGCGGGACACTCGTGTTGACCCGCTTTCGCTGTGGTGCGAAACTCCGCCCACACATTAACGATTCTTTGAAATTAACCCCCGCACGTCACACGTCCCATGGATCGGGACATGTTCAAGCAAAGGAGTGCCAAGGCCGTGAAAAACGTCCTGCTATCCGCTCTGACAGTCGCCGTCTGTGCGACCACTGTCAACGTCGCTTCTGCTCAGCAGACACCTACCGCACCATCTGGCCCGGCGAAGATCGGCCTGATTGATATGGCGAAGGTGTTCCAGGATTACCAGAAGTTCAAAGACCTTCGCGAGTCTCTTAAGACTGAAATCGAGCGCAGCGATGCCACCGCGAAGCAGCTTGCGAAGAAGGTTACTGACCTTCAAGCTCAAATGAAGGGGCTCAAAGCTGACAGCCCTAAGTACGCTCAGATGGAAAAAGCACTGCTTGGTGCCAAGGGCGACTTCGACGCTTTCCGTGCTGGTGAGCAGCGAGACCTTATGCGAAAAGAATCGCAAATCTACAAGCAGGTCTACGTTGAAGTGACAAAAGCTGTTGCCGCTTACGCCAGCTACAAGAAGTACACATTGGTTATTCGCTTCAGCCCAAAGGGTGCTGAAGAAGCGGATAGCCCACAGGGAATCGTAGACAGCATGAACCGACAGGTTGTCTATCACCGTCCCGATGACGACATCACTGGTGCTGTTCTTAACTACTTGAATCGCAAGTATGGCCAGAAGGCACAAGCATCACGCGGTGGTCCAGCTCCTCGCTAAACCAGCCGCTGATCGATGAAAACTCGAAGCCGACAGCGGTCTCTCCAACCGCTGTCGGTTTTTCCTGTGCAAATCAGGAAACCCCTAACGAAACGGTTCGAAGCCAACCTTCATGGATGACGGAAAGCACGAACCGCACAACTGAAGGACACCGCCATGCACAATGGTGGAGTGCGAAAACAGCAGACGCTGCAAAAGTCGGCTGAACTGAATGGATTCGGTTTCTTCACCGGAATCGATGCCACGCTGCGCCTATTGCCCGCTGATGAGCACCACGGCATTGTCTTCGAACGCACAGACCTGCCCGGTCGGCCAAGAGTGGATGCCACGATTGGCAACGTCTCATCTGCGAACCGCCGAACGCTAATCAAAGACGGCGACGCCGAGGTTCAACTTGTCGAACACCTCATGGCCGCGTTTGCCGGACTGCAGGTCGATAACGTTCTGGTTCAAATCGATGGCCCGGAAGTACCCGGCTTTGATGGTTCGGCCAGAGACTTCTGCCAGGCGATTCTGAACGCGGGCATCTGTGGCCAACGCGCTGAAGTCCGTGCGGCTACCGTGTGTCGAAACTGGTCAACCATCGACAAAGCCAACGGAACAGAAATTAGCGTCAGGCCACATATCCGCCGACTGGCGGCTGTGACCTACCACCTGGACTACGGTCACCGTTCGCCCATCGAACCACAGCTACTGAGTGTCGAACTGACTCCCGACGTCTTCCTGCGTGAGATCTCGTGGTCTCGAACCTTTGTCCTGGAGTCAGAAGTGGAACAACTTCGCAAAGCGGGATTTGGTACACGGGTCAGCGAGAAAGACTTGCTGGTCTTTGGTGACAGCGGAGTTCTTGGCAACAAGCTTCGTAGTCCGGACGAGTGTGTTCGCCACAAGATTCTTGATTGCGTCGGTGATTTTGCCTTGTTCGGCGGCGACATCTATGGGCACTTCGATGCCTGGCGTAGTGGTCACGGGCAAAACCACGAAGTTGTCCGTCAGGTTCACGAATTCGCAAGTCCACTGGGCTCGCACCTCAGCGCGGCTTAACGAAAGGGTTCTCATGGCAAGCAATATTTCGCCAATGGCATACGTTCATCCCAATGCGGTTATTGGGGATGATGTCACTATCGGGCCGTTCTCGTTTGTTGGTGAGCACGTGCGTGTTGGGGACCGCTGTGTTCTTGACAACAACGTCACGCTAACCGGTCATACGACGATTGGAACCGACAACCGGTTCTTCCCGAACTCCGTTATTGGAGGCGAACCGCAGGACCACGCCTACGTCGAATCGCCGACACGTGTTGTCATTGGAAACCACAACGTGTTCCGTGAAGGCGTGACCGTCCATCGAGGTGCTGAGAAAGAAGATCACACCACGTGGATTGGCAACAACAACGCTTTCTTCTCGAACGCACATGTGGCGCACAATTGCCGTGTCTTCAACAATGTGTTCCTGGTGAATGGTGTGCTTCTTGGTGGCCACGTTCATGTCCAGGACCGAGCCATCGTCTCCGGAAACACGGTGGTTCATCACTTCACAACGGTCGGTACGTTGGCATTCATCAGCGGTGGTGGTCGAGTCGTTCGAGATGTACCGCCCTACATGCTGGCATCGGGCAACGACAAATTCACCATCAAGTCAATCAACACCATCGGCATGCGTCGGGCGGGAATCGACGACGACGCAATTCTGGTTGTTCGCAAAGCCTGCCGACTGCTGCACAAGCGCAACATGGCCCCTGCGGCCGTCCGCGCACAACTGCAGGGTGAAAACGAAACTCTACCGGCGGAACTCGACACGCTACTCGACGCAGTTGAATACACGACAGGCGGTAAGAATGGTCGAGGACGCGAGCAGGTTCGCGACTTGCCAGACACTCCGCCGACGGATCTGAAGCTAAGGAAAGCCGCGTGACACTTAAGACTGCAGTCATCGGAGTCGGGGCGCTCGGGCGACACCACGCGCGAATTCTTAGCGAACTTGATGGTGTTGAACTGGTTGGAGTTGTCGACCAGAACCGCGAACAGGGTGAATCCGTCGCTGCCGCCTGCGAAACGACATGGCACGCAGACTGTGACGCTATCATTGACGACGTCGATGCAGTTTCCGTAGTGGTTCCAACCGTCGCACACTTGGCTGTGGCTTCGCAGGTTCTTGAACGCGGTATCAGCGTGCTTGTTGAGAAGCCCATCGCTTCAACGGTTGCAGAAGCTCGACAGATGGTTGATCTTGCCGACGCAAACGGCTGCGTTCTGCAGGTCGGGCATATTGAACGATTCAATCCAGCAATGCAGGCAGTTCGAAATCAACTTGGAACGCCGAAGTACATTCGAGCTGAGAGAGTTAGCCCATACACCTTCCGGTCGACCGATATCAGCGTTGTTCTGGATCTGATGATTCACGACATCGACCTAACGCTATCGTTGGTGGATTCGCCAATTGCCAGCGTCGAAGCCTTCGGTACGGGAGTCTTTGGCGACCTCGAAGACATCGCTCAGGCTCGGGTTCGTTTTGAGAACGGATGCATCGCCGACCTCACGGCTAGCCGAGTCAACCCAACGGCGACTCGAACGATGCAGGTCTGGTCAGACCTTGGCTGCACGAACATTGATCTCGGTTCACGCGAAGTCTCCAAGTTCGGCGCGGGGCCTGCGCTGTTGGCTGGTCAGCAACATCGTCTGAAGCCGAAATCGATTGATGAACGAAACGAACTGATGAAGTCTGTCTTCGGCAAGTTCATTTCGGAAACCACCGTGCCCGTGAAGAACAGCGACGCGCTGACAGCGGAATTGCTTGAATTCACAGACTGTGTGCGGACGCGACAATCGCCGACAGTCAGTGGCCAGGAAGGACTGGCAGCTATTGAAGCGGCAGACCTTATCCTGCAGAGCATCGCAGACCACGGCTGGGGCGAATCGCCTGCAGGCCGAACCGGTGTCCCTGCTCACATCCGCGCTGCCTAAAGTTCTTGCCAGGTTCAGCAAAGATGGCACGGTCGACTGTTGCCAATCTGGAAACGGTCATGCACGCTTGGGTCTCGGAGGACCCAAGTACTACTGGCACCGTGCTGCTAATGTTGTTCCGGCTTTGGCACGCTGCGTTTTTTGCCGTCGTCGTCAATGGCGACGAACGTGAAGTTGGCTTCGGTGACTTTGAAACGTGTCTCAGGCGATTCTACTTCGCGAAGGATTGGTTTCACCCAAACTTCAAGATGTAGTGTGATTGACGTGTTGCCAATTCGACTGACGTCGCCATAACAGCACACTACGTCTCCAACCTGCACCGGATGCAGGAACTTCATACCATCGACCGCAACAGTTACCGTCCGTCCCTGGGCGACTTCCTTGGCAAGAATTCCGCCGGCGATGTCCATTTGCGACATGATCCAGCCGCCGAAGATATCGCCGTTTGCATTGGTGTCTGCGGGCATGGCCAGGGTTCGCAAGACCATCTTGCCGCGTGGTTCTGCTTGGTCACTCATGTTGCCGATTCCTCACTCGATATGTCGCCGAATGAATGCATCATAGCGTTGCGAATTCTCAACGCGTTGTTCGGTGGAAACATTCGGCCACAGTTCCGCAGCATTAAACAATGCCATTGCATCTCGGTCACGAGAATTTGCTTTTTCTCATGACCAATGAAGAGTTCCAATGCCAGGTTTGTCTCAGCAGGGCAAGCAAGGGGGGAAGAACATGCAGACAACAACCTTCTGTGAGCGTCGAACTGAAGCACGCTTCGAATCGAACTCGATTTGTTATGTTCGAATCTTTTGTCGCATACGAGCCAAATGGGTCGTCTACGACGGACTGATTCAGGACGCTTCTGACACGCACGTCCGAGTCTTTTCGGACATGCCGCTGGCGTCTGAGTTCCGAATCGCCCATCACGACTTTGATGATGTTCGTCGTGCGATGGAGCTGCGGCGTGATTCCGCAGGGGTCGTGTTCGAGATTGGAGAACCAGTCGAGGAGCCGAAGGTAAGCCGAATCGACAATGACTTCAGCTTCCTTGAACCGCTGCACACGCTGCTGCAGGAAACAGCCGGGGTGAGCTACTAAACGCATCGAGCGGTAAAGAAAGAAGCGGACAGCCTTTCGACTGCCCGCTTGGTTCAGCGAGTCTCGGGGGGCCTCGCTGAATTCGCGAGTACAAGATCTGACCTACACATCCTTTTCTGGTTTCGGCTTGTCTTTCGAATTGTCGAGTTTTTGCTCCACAGCCGATTTTCGTTCGGCGACCACCTGAGGCACAGGCTTTGGCTTTGCCGATTTGGCCTGTTTCGTCGGTTTGGGATCAGTAGCGACAAGCCCCTTTCCGTTTCCTTCAACGCCTGAACTTAGCTTGGCGATGAATTCGGGAATCTCGATGCCCGCGATGTCTTTCATCGTGTGCATCATCGGCGGCAGACTGCGTGACAAGCCCTGCAGGAAGTTGGACGTCGCCGTCTGACCATTCTGCTGACCGCCACCTTCCCAGACCACAACCTTGTCGAACTTGATGTTCGAGATGGCTTTGGCAGACGTTTCGGCCAGGTTGTCCATGTGTTCCAGCATCATCATCTGGAACGCTTGTTCTGCTCCACCACAAGCACTGATGATCTCGCGGAGGCCTTCGCCCTTTCTGGCAAGAATTTCGTACTGACCTTTCGCTTCAGCTTCCAGCTTTGCGTAGATGGCTGCTGCTTCACCTTCTGCTTCCAGCCGCATGCGTTCTTTTTCAGCTTCCGCTTCGACAATCGCCTTCGCTTTTTCGGCTTTCGCTGGAGCTTCCAGTTCTGCTCGACGTTCCGCTTCGACCCGTTCGGCGTTGGCCAAAGCGGCTTTCGCCATGGCTAGGTTGCGAGCTTCTTCAACTGCGGCTTCCGCTTCTTTCTCGCGAGTCTCACCAAGCTGGTAGGCTTCGGCTTCTTTCACCTGAAGCTCGGCTTTCGCTGCTGCAACTCTCGCCTGTGCTTCCGCTTCACCGGCGATCGCAAGGGCCTTGGCTTCTGCCACGGCAATTCGCTTTTCGCGGTCCGCATCCGATACCAGAGCTTCTCTCTCCAGTGCAGCTCTTTGCTCACCGAAAGTTTGCTCCTTCTCCAATTCAGCCACCCGAACCGCTTGCTCACGCTGAGCTTCTCGCATTCCGATCTGGCGTGTTTTGTCGGCGTTCGCAACTTCAATCATCTTGTCACGGTTTGCAGCGGCAACGCGAATCTCGCCAAGCTTTTCTTCTTCGGCAACGTCACCGCGAGCACGCTGGACTGCTTCCGATGCGGCTTTCTGACCGATAGCTTCGATGTAGCCGCTTTCGTCCGTGATGTCCGTGATATTCACGTTGATTAGCGTCAGGCCGATCTTCGATAGTTCTGGTTCCAGCGAAGTCTGAACCGCTGTCAGGAACTGTTCGCGGTCACGGTTAATGTCTTCAATCTTCATTGAAGCAATCACCTGACGTAGCTGACCAAAAATGATGTCTTCGGCCTGCTTCTTCACCTGAGCAGTGTTTAACCCAAGCAATCGGATGGCCGCGTTTTGCATGATCTCCGGCTGCGTTCCAATCGCGACTGTAAACACGCTCGGCACATTGACGCGAATGTTCTCACTTGAAAGCGCGTCGCGAAGAGGCACCTCAATCTGAATCGGTTCGAGGCTCAGAAAGTCATAATCCTGGATAATCGGCAACACGAACTTACCGCCACCATGAACGCAGGTCGCTGAGCGACCACCCTTCACCTGACCATAAATGACAAGCACTTTGTTACTTGGACATCGTTTGTAGCGACTGGCGTAGCCAAGCACCGCTCCAACCAGAGCCAGCAGGACGATTCCAACAATTGCGGCGGGCCAGCTGGCCAGCATCTCCGACAGTTCCGCGGCAAGATTCAGATGTAGCATTGTTCGTTCTTTCTGTTCTTTGTGTTCCGACCGCGCGTACGTTGGGCGCGGTTGGTGGTGTGTTTGAAAAAGCGTTCGCGAACTCTCGGTCGCTCTACATCGAAGCCGCATGCATGAGGTCATATTCCGTCTCACGCACATGCGCGACCTCAAGCATGTCTCCCAGAACTCTTACAACGATCACGGGCGTACCCGTGGCAAGTTTTTCACCAGACGTGACCGCCGGGTATTCCATGGTTCGCTCGCCAACGCGGACAGTCACTTTGCCCACCGATTCGCGGTTGCCGGCCAGACTTAGGTAAACCGTGCCCGGCTGACCGAGTGCGTCTTCAATTCGGACAGTGCCATCAGCGACTAGCTTGTGCATGCTGCGAATCACAAATCCCACAGCAAACATTGTGGCGAAAGCGGCTGCCAGGGCGGCTAGCATGGTTTGGAAGGGAACCAGCTGATTCCGTAGCGACAAACCGGTCAGACCGAAGACAGCCAGCCCGGCAAGAATGGCTCGGGTACTCAGCATGCCGACGAACCATGCATCGCCGATGCCACCGGGCACATCAACATCTGTGTCCAGATCGACGTCGAAATCCACATCGACATCAACGTCCATATCGATGGCATCCAAGCCATCCAATTCGTCTCCACCGAGTCCTATCAGACTGGTAATTGCTTGCAGGACAACCAGTGCCCCACCAATTGCTGCGGAGTAGAAATAGACTGTTTCCACGCTGAACCCCAGTTCAAGAACGTCAATGTTCAATGGATGAACGGGCAGTCCATCAGTCTGGTTCAGCAATATTTGACAGATTCCGTGAAATTGCCGAACGGACCAATTCTCTCATCGCCACGAAATGCACCAGAGGCACCAGAGTCGCCTTGTGAACCTACTTCGCGGCCACCTTCGTCGCACGACTACCAACGCAGTAAAGCGACTTCGTGCTCCTTAGAAATAGCTGGCCATCGCTGACGGCCATGGATGATCGGAAGGTTTCATCGCTTGAAGTTCCAAGTCGGTTCTTCGCAACCACTTCGCACTTCTCGCCGACTTTGAGAACGCTGACGGTGCCATCTTCAGCGGCAGCGTAGACCAACCCGTTAGCCGCAATTGGAGATGCTGAGTAGTTGCCGCCAAGCCGCGACTTCCAAAGTTGCTTGCCGGTTGTCGCGTCGTAGCCTGTGGCAATCGCCTGCATTCCAAGTACCACAACGCAGTTGTTCTGAAGGATCGGAGAAGGCAGATCGCGACCACCGCCGCGTGGTGCATGCCATGCCATGTGCGTATCAGTAACGTCACCGGTTCCGCCCGGTTTGACGGCATACACATCGCCGGGCTTGCCGTTGACCACGTAAACCAACCCGTGTCCAAAAACCGGGCTCGGCGCGCCTCGGCCGTTGAAGCTTTTGCAGAACCAAAGATCTTTGCCGGTTGCCGGATCGTAGCCCTGTACGCCGAACTCGCCGTTCAGTACGAGCACCTGACGGTCTTTGTTTTCGATCAGGACCGGAGTACTCCAGCCACCACGTGGGGTCGAGCGGCGTGGGGTCTTCCAGACGTCTTTACCAGTCTTTCGGTTCACTGCCAGCAGGTAGGATGTTCCCTGGGCATCGCAATTTTGAATCACAAGGTCGCCATGAATCACCGGAGACGCTCCAACGCCCCACGCGCCGGGGAAGTCGCCAAGTTGTCGGCTCCAGAGGAGTTCCCCTTCGAAATCGAAGCAGTGCAAACCGCCTGGGCCAAAGAAGGCGACCACGACTTCACCATCTGTTACGCAGCTGGGAGTCGCCCACGTGTTCATTTTGTGAAGCTTCTCGCCATCGCCTTTCGCAACAGACTTGTTCCATACGAGCTTCTGCGTTCGCCGATCCAGGCACAGAACATGTCGCTTTACAGAATCGGCTGACCCGGTCGTTCCCGTCAGGAAGATGTGTTCGCCCCAAATGATTGGAGACGACTGCCCGGTAACAGGTAGCGTCACTTTCCATTCAACTGAGTTCGCATCCCACTCTGTCGGCAGCGACTTTTCGACACTGTGGCCGTCACCAGAAGGTCCACGAAAACGCGGCCAGTTCGGCGACGCTTCTTCGCCGGCATTTGTGACACTCACACCAATCAGGCAAACCAAAACTGCACGCAACATGTCTTCGATCCCATTGAAGATTGAACGTCTGCAGTTTGGCCGACGGTCGTTCTGCAGGCAAGCGTGGCACGCCGAGCCTGGTAGTTGACTTCACGGATCGTAGTGTTTGCGTAGGCCAGCGAACCAAAATCAATCGTTCGGTCAGTCGGTGCCTGACCCGCGCAATCCGCTGCGAATGTTGCGTTCTCGCAAAAGTTCTCAACCACGAAACACGCGTGCGCTCGGGGGTGTGGAATGCTTCAGTAACAACTCTCCGCGCGTACAGAAGATATTCGCGGTTTCCTGAGGTCTGTGTGAGAGCGTGCTATGCCGTTCAATGTTCGTTCGATTCTTAAGTCTCTGCATTCCAACAAGAAGTCGCGTCGCCGCGTTGTCGAGTCGGCGTCTGCAGTCGAAAAAATGGAAGCAAGAGAATTGCTCAGCGCGGCGAACTTTGGGTTTGTCAGTTCGTTTGAAGGCGGAGCTCTTCAGGAAGCCAGTGCTGCGGCCACAGATAGTGACGGCAACGTTTACACGGTTGGAAACTTTGTCGGAACGACTGACTTTGACCCCGGGGCAGGGGAGCTCCCGCTGACCTCTCAGGGCGCGACGGCGACGACCGACGGCTTCATTTCGAAGTTGGATGCGAACGGCGCTTTTGTGGCTGCAGGCCAGTTCGCGTCGGATAGTGACGTAGAAGTTACCGGTATCGCTACGGATGTCGATGGGAACCTCTACATCACCGGGCAGTACAGTGATGTTACTGACTTCGACCCAACGGCCGGCGTCAGTTTTTTGAATGGAACTGATGGCGACGCGTTTGTCGTCAAGCTTGATTCATCGCTTAATCTGCAGTGGGCCAAGCGTCTTGCTGGCAATGGAAGTATCGTCGCCAACGGAATTGCCGTCGATGGTGATGGCGACGCCTACGTGGCAGGATGGTTCTCCAAAACAATCGACTTCCTGCCTGGGCCGGGTACGAAAAAGAAAACGGCGGTCGGCAAGCGTGATGCGTATGTTGTCCGGTTCGATACCGACGGTAACTCGAAATACGTTTCCCGGTTCGAAGGAGATGGATCGAACCGTAGCCAGATCACAGACATCGACGCCGATGGACCGGGCAACGTTTTTGTCACGGGATGGTTTGGTGGAGACACTGATTTCGATCCGAAGTCCGGCGAAACCATTCTTTCAAGCGCGGGTGGTCGCGATGCGTTCGTGAGTCGGCTGGACCGATCAGGAGCATTGATGTGGGTTCGACAACTTGGTGGTGTCGACGGTGATGAAGGCCGAGCCATCGCGATCGATCAATCGACTCGCGATGTTTACGTTGGTTCTTCTCACGTCGGCACAGTCGATTTCGACCCCTCTCCGGCATTCGACGACCGTAGTACGAACTCTGACGACCGAACAACAGGCCACGAGAACTTCATCACTCGCTATGACCTAAGTGGTACGCGAGTTTGGACAAACCAGTTCTCAGAAAACGCGGGTGATCTTGCTGTTGCTGATCTCGCGGTGGATGTGGAGGGCGATTTCTATGTCACCGGCGCGATGTCGGGCATCATGGACTTCGACACGAATACAAACGTTGCCGACTTCGAAGCGACATCTGGCCAGGACGTATTCGCCGCCAAGTACGATGCTGATGGCAACTTCATCTGGGCAGGGCTCGGCGACCCCGAGCACGCGAATGGAATTGCTGTAGCTGATGGCGGAGCTGTCTACGTAGTCGGCGATGGTTCTGGTGGCAATTTCGCCGATACAGTCGTCGGCCCCGGAGCTTTCGTTTGGCAGACAATTCAAGTGTTGACGTACGAAGTTCCAGCTGACGTGACAGACGTAGTGATCCGGCGCAGCGGAGACCTGTTCGAAATCTACGATGCGAACGCAGCCGTCGTCCTCGAATCGGGCGACATTAGCACTACCGCTGGAATTCGGGTTGATGGATCGAACACGGGTTCACTCGATGTCACCGTGGATTATGACCATGGCGGCAGCTTTACCATGCCGTTGGGCATTGAACTTGAAGGAAGCAGCGGCGGGAATGATGTGGTGACGATTGTTGGAGACGCGTCGCTTAACGGTGTCTACCTGGCCGAGTCATCAGAAGTCGAGATTGATGGGGCGTCGGATGTTTTGTTCAAAGAGTTTGAACAGTTCAACATGCATGCATTCGACAAAGCCACTTTGCGAACGGGCGATGGTGAAGACAACGTCCGTGTGACCGCGGACGCAGATCTCGCAGGCGGCGAACATTCGGCAACCATGTCTGGAAAAGTCAACAGCACTGACTTCGTGCCATTCCGAGTTTACGACGTCTCAGAAATCAACGTTCGAACGCTTGGCGGAAGTGACCGTGTTCGCTTCGAACAGGATAGTCTCGATACTCGCGGGCTTGTGGATCTCTTCGTCTTCGGAGGCGGTGGCGACGACACAATGCTGGTCGATGGCGGGCGGCTGACTTTGGATACTTCCGGTGGACTTATCAACTTTGATGGTGGTGTTGATGATGACACTCTCGCTGTTGAAGGCGACGTCGATTTTGAGATGGACAATAGCCGACTCGCCAGTACCGGTGGTGGAGCCATCTTCTTCACTGAACTGGAAACCGGACGACTAACAGGCGGCGACTCCGCGAACCGTATCACCGCGAGGAACTTCCAAGGCAACGTTATCATCGATGGCAAAGCCGGCAACGACACACTCATCGGAGCCCAGGGAGCAGACACGATTATTGGTGCGGCGGGCGACGATGCGATTAATGGTCGCGAAGGGCACGATGTCATTCGTGGTGGCAGTGGCGACGATACGATCCGCGGACACGACGGTAACGATCGTATTGGTGGAGGCAACGACAACGACATTATCTACGGTCAAAAAGGCAGTGACACTTTGATGGGTGGAGATGGTGCCGACGAACTGGACGGTGGCGCTGACAACGATGCTCTTCATGGTGAAGGCGGTGCCGACATGTTCATGGTGGACGCCGATGATGCGGCGAACCAACTGCTTGTGCGGGTCATTGCCAGTAGCGTTGTCAGCATTGAACAGATGGAACCCGGAGACAACGTCGTGACCGAACGAGACACGATTGAGCAGGATGCTGAAGACGAAGTGTTCGTCAACCTTTTCGACGGGGACGACATTATCAGCGTCGCGGACAACGTCACTCTGGACGGCACAGTCGATGGCGGAACCGGTTCCGACACCTGCTCAGCCCCAACCCGCTGGAACAGCGTCAACTGCTAAGAAGTGTTCTGCTTCACCGTGTGCGGCAGTGCGTTTGGATAGTCTTCAGACGCATACCGCCGCATGGCGGTTCTTCTGTTGGGCTCAAGCTGGCATTCGACTGTCGCGTATCGCCAATTAAGCCGACATAGTCTCAAGACTTTTGGTAATCGGACATCGCCCAGCCGCCTCAAACCCACGCCCCAGCGGCCCAACCCCCCCAACAACCCTGTCCCCACGCACCCCCCGCCCCCGGTGACGCGGCACGCCTCCTCGCCGCCGCCCGCCCG
>JBGCDN010000499.1:0-2713 GCA_045105495.1 Planctomycetaceae bacterium | reverse complement strand
GCTTGTAAGCCCCCGAAAATCCAATGCTTCTCGCCGCTGCTCCCGGATAAGCTTCGATAGAGTAACGCTGTTCGTTGGTTCTCCTGAACGGGTTCAACAGCGGTTTCAGGCCACTCGACTGGAGCTCAGACAAAACCGCATTCCCAACCAACGTCATGTTGAAAGTACTCTGATAAAGATCCTTCAAAGAAGGCTGTGACCGCGCGGCAATGTCTGTTTGTCTTTTGATCCAATTCTCTCGCGCCCGCCATGGATGAAAGGTTTGCAATCCTTCTAGTTGCCCAGATGCGTTCGTCGAATTGAATCGGAGTGGCAGCGTTTGGCTTACGAACTTGCTCCAGCGACTGCGAGTTCCAAAGATTGGCTGGTTCACAGCAGCCGCGAAGGCCTCACTCTGAAGGAGCTCAAGCGGTATCGAAAATGGAAAGTCAAACGCAGCGACTCTGACGGCATTGCCTGCGTGCAAAGAGACAACCAACTCATCCGCCGTCCATCCACGTCGCCGTTCACGCCAATGAGTCGAGTTCAATTCTCGAACCAACCGTCCGTTCCGACCCTCCCCAGAAACGCGGTAGACTCCATCACCCGACCAGGTAGCCTCGATCAAGATGATCTTCTTAGCCTGCTCCCCCGCGCGAGCAGAACCGCCGAAGTCGCAGCCAATGACCTGAAACGAATCGTTCACGGTATCCTTCTTGGTTCAATTTAATCCGAACCCTTCTTTATACGACCTCCACTGGGAAATTCCTGGCCCCGAACCGCCAATTGCAGCAAACATGAAGAGTCGTCGATCGCAATTGATGGTTTCGATTGGCAAAACTCCGCCACGCTTCGGCTGTTGTCTATAACCAGATATTCGCAGTTCGAGGAGTCGAGAACATGCCACTCATTGGCAACAAAGTCATCGAGAAAGATCTTCGCGATCATCTACAGAAAGTGGGATACTACGGGCGTTCTGCTGAGTTTTCGCGACTCGAACTCGTTGCCGTCAAACGCCCCGGCTGGCTGCAGGTGTTTTCGTTTGAAGTTCGAGCCAAACAGCAGGAAGGCGATTGGGTCGAACTATTTGGAACATGTCGCGACGACGAACGCACCAAGCAGTTTGACGTTTTGCTGACCCTAGAATCATCTGAACGCGATGAACGACTGGCAGAGTTCGCAGACGGACTCATCACACTGCAGCGCAATCCGAAGCACTGGATTCAAACGGTTCTCCTTCTTGCCTTCGTCGCTGCGATCATGATTGCAGCGGCAGCAGGCCTGATGAGCAAAGATGTAGAGACAAACCAACAGCCCGAGGTGGATCTTGCACCGGCAGCGAAACAGTGACAAAGCATCAGCTGACACTCCAAGTTGGAGACCCGTTCCGCCTGCGAACCACGTTCCGTCTAACGGCGATGGGAAGTCGCGACCCAACATGCAAACTCTCTGAGACCACACTCGCCCAGACATTCATCACCCCAGATGGCCCGGCACTACTACAGGCTGTGTCGGAAGAGACCGGCGTCCGCTGCGAGGTAACCGGTCCGGGTACTGAACTGATTGTGAATCGGATTCCAGCATACTTCGGAACCGAGGACAGCGCCGATGGGTTCGTTCCAACCGGACCACTCGCCAGTCTCGCGAAGCAACTCGCCGGCACACGACTGCCGCGAAGTCCGGTCGTTTTTCATCGACTGATTCAGATCGTGCTGCAGCAACTGGTGAGCTGGGACGATGCCGCCGCAACCTGGCGATCGATGGTTCGAAAGTATGGCACACCGTCCGAGATTGACGGTTTGTACTACCCACCAGAACCGTCTCAGCTCACCCGACTCGGCTACTACGACCTCGTCGCATGCGGAGCGCTACCCAAACAAGGGAGGCTGATTCTTGGTCTGGCGAGGAATGCTCGACGAATCGAGCGACTTGCAGCCGACGGCCCGGATCGTCTGGTTTTATTCCTCAAAGAGATTCGAGGCATCGGCCCTTGGACCATTGGCTATCTGCGAGGCTTCGCCTTTGGCGATCCAGACGTGCTGATCACCGGCGACTACGGGCTGCCGCACTACGTTTCATGGTTCCTCAAAAAACAACCTCGCAGCGGCGACGCAGAAATGGAGCAATTGCTGGCCCCCTACCGCGGCCTCCGATTCCGAGCGTTGCATCTCATCATGCAAAGTGGAACCAAACCACCCCGCTACGGCCCCAAAATGGCAAGCAACCGCCAAAGGAACCGACGGTAGGGGCTGGATGTGAAGATAAGAGGTCGGTTACCAGAAGCACGAACGCGCTTAAGAAACAGAGGGGTAGGCGTTCTGACAGCATGCCGCTGACAGGTACGCCGAAGTCGGCGTTCGGATTGACCTAGAGAAAGTACACCCCACAGGGTTCGAACCTGTAACCTCCGGTTTCGTAGACCGGTGCTCTATCCAGTTGAGCTAGGGGTGCAGTTTGTGCGGCATCGTTCTCATGCCCGCCACGGATCGGAATATAGCTGGGACATCGGAACATGGGTAGAGATCAATTGAGGGAAAATCCTCTGGGGCCACATCAATCGGTCATCACCCGCTCGGCCAAAGGCACCCTCGCAGTTGTAATGTAGGCCCTACGGACTGCCTATGGTCCACTGCTTACATTCGTGATTCGAAATGTCACTGCCCTGATCAGCCCAACAAGAAAAGGGTGAGAATCGAAGTTGATTCTCACCCTCTTTTACTCAGCGCCCAGCGTA
>JBGCDN010000498.1:0-6013 GCA_045105495.1 Planctomycetaceae bacterium | reverse complement strand
ACCGGGCGATGTGGTCCAACTACGAATCGTCGGCATCGGCTCAACGGTAACCGGGCGAATCTGTCATGTCAGACAATCCGCGACAGACGAAATCATGCTGCCGCAACTCACCCAGTCAGGCGGTGGCGACATCCCCGTCGCTGCAGAAGACCAACGCGCGCAGCGACCGTACGTTCAAGTTCGAATTGAATTGGACGCATCGCACGAAAATCTTCGGCATGGACAGCGTGCTGTGGTGCGACTCGCATCTGCAGGTTCTTCGATCGCGACTGTCATGCTTCGCAGTGTCCGGCGGTTGTTTAGTCAGCTCTAAGCTCTAAAGTCGCACCGAGCAGCCAACACGTTCGCTCCATGGCGACTCGCCCGGCTCGGCTCTAAACTAACCCTGTCCGTTACATTGCCGACAGAGACAGGTTTATGAACCGCCTATTCTTGCTGCTTATCGCCTTGCTTCCAACGATCGCGTTCTCTGCAGAGAACGATCGTCCCAACATCATCTTCTTCTTGTCAGACGACCACCGCTGGGACCAACTGGGCTGTGCCGGACATCAAATTCTGGTCACACCCAATCTGGACGCGATGGCGGCAAAAGGAACGCGATTTAGCAACGCCTTCGTCACCACTTCAATCTGCGCGGCAAGTCGAGCGACCATTTTCACAGGCTTGTACGAACGAACAAACGGGCACACATTCCGGGTGAAACCAATCGCAGAGAAGTTTACAGACACCGCGTACCCGGGCCTGTTGAAGACGGCTGGTTACCGAACAGGCTTCATCGGCAAGTTTGGAGTTGGTGTTCCGCGCGGAGTGACCGGTGAGTGGTTTGACGTATTCAAGCCGATCAATCGGAACCCCTACTTCAAGAAACAGTCCGACGGAACCAAACGACATACCACTGAACTCTGCGGCGATCACGCGGTCGATTTTCTTGAAGCGCAGCCAAAGGACAAACCGTTTGCATTGTCTGTCAGCTTCAATGCAGCTCATGCGGAAGACAGCGACAAGAAAGATCACTTCCCGTGGCCCGCAGCAACCAACGGCATGTACGAGGGCCTCACGATTCCTGAGCCGATTCTCTCAGAACCCGAAGTCTATGCTGCTCATCCGGACTTCCTGAAAAAGTCGCTGAACCGACAACGGTTCTTCTGGCGATGGGATACGCCAGAGAAGTACCAGAAGAACATGAAGTCCTATTACCGAATGTTGTCCGGTATCGACAACGTGATCGGCCGCGTGATGAAGAAGATCGACGACTTGGAAATGGCCAGCAATACCATCTTCATTTTCTGTGGCGACAACGGTTACTACATGGGCCAACGCGGGTTCGCCGGCAAGTGGTCGCACTACGAAGAATCACTCCGCGTCCCCATGATCATTGTCGACCCTCGAGTCCAGCCGCAGTGGCGTGGGCAAGTGAATGACAGCGTCGTACTAAACGTTGACCTTCCGGCAACCATGCTGGACTACGCCGGCGTTAAAGTTCCTGAGAAATATCAGGGCCAAAGCCTCGCTGGCCTCGTTAGAGGTGCCAACGCGCGTGGATGGAGGCAGGACTTCTTCTGCGAACATCTCATGCACATGCCTGCCAAGCCCAACAGCAATGACGGTGGAATCCCCAAGTGGGAAGGCGTCCGCGGAAGACGCTGGACGTACGCTCGATACTTCGAACAGAAGCCTGTCTTTGAGTTTCTTCACGATCTCGAAACAGATCCGCACCAGCTGAAGAACCTCGCCACCGATCCCGCTCATGCCGAAAAACTAAACCAACTCCGCGCACGGACAGACGAACTTCGCGATAGCTATGGCGGTGAATACAGCCTTGAGAAGTACCCACTGGCAAGACCCAACCGCGGCAGACGCTAGCTCACCAAGGGCTCTTGGGTTCAATCGTTTAGCCGCGTGCCCAAGGGACCGCGCGTTGTCTTTGGATCGGTACGGTATGACTGGACGCCGCTCCTCATTCACCCCAGCACTTCAACCGGATTACTTTTTACGCGAGGCCTGTTGGGTAAGCGGTTAAACCAGAGCCTGCTTGGGTGCTCACTCGCGAACAAGGCGTCAAAAGTAGCACGCCTCTCCGATTTCTCCGAGGCGTGGAAAATCCATGTCAAAAAACAGCGAGCTTGTTCTACGACCGTGCTTAACAGGCTGCTAAGTGTTTGACTGCCTACGCTGATTGGCGTTGTCTTGGAGATGAACATGCGGCTGCGAACCATCACCGCGTAGTTCGATTACCTGGTCGGCTCTTGCCTGCGTCAGGTAGGCGGTCAAGTCGACTCCCATTTCGGACAGAGCTTGATAGTGCGACTGTTCGATTGAGTGCTTCTCTCGCTGAATCGCGTGTTGAACTTCGGCAGCCTGACGGCGTTGCTCGTTGTCTGAACGCTTCTGCTTTTCGCGATGCTCAAGCACCGCTTGCTGCTTTTCCTTATTCAACGCCAGATCATGTCGAATCTCGTCGGCCTGTTCCGATCTTCTTTTGCTCGACCGCGATAGCTGACTCTCAAGCTTGTAGTCTTCGAGCTGCTGCTCCTGCTGTTCAGTGTCTCGTTGAAGCTGAAGCTTTGTTCGAGCCTCAATGGCTTCATCCTGCATTCGCTGCAGTGAATCAGGCGCTCCATAACCACGGAACACCACGTTATTAATCTGATACCCGCTCTGCTCTGCTCGGTTAAGCAGTTGGGTATAGGTCGCCAAATCATTGAGTTCAGATGTGTGTTGCTTGAACTGATCGAAGTCGTGACGTGACGTAAAGCCAACCACGTCAGCAGTCGCCGCGTTGACAAAGTCGCCGATCGGATCGTGCGTGGTATCCAACATCTTGTTGATGTCTTTGAGTTCGTAGAAAATCATCAAACGCACCGTCAGGACCGCGTCATCAGCCGTCCGAACATCACGCACGTCGTGATACATCTGGTCGGGCATGAGCCATAGTTTTTGGAACACCAAACCCTGCGGCTGCTTCTGTGCCCCTTTTGAACCACCAGCCGATGCATGCCACGAAAACGTGTGGAGCCACTCGCCAGGCTTGGGAGCGAACAACTGTGGGCCATGTTCAATTCGACGCGTGGCTTTCTTCGAATCTGCAGCTTCTGTGTAAACAACGACTGCCTCATTGGCCGCAATCTGTAGTGCATCTTCTCGCTTGATGGTGTCGTGCACCCGAGGATCGAACCAGATCTCAGACGGACCAACCAAATGCTCCTGCCGTCCGTCGCGATAGCGGACAATCAGGAACTCGCCCGGGTGAGCGACGAACTGCTCCAGTGGCTGGAACCGTTTGCCCAGACCAGAGACACGCTTCGGGCCAACCAGAATCTCAGACCGACCGTCCTTGTGCTTCATGAGGACCTGTTGGCCATCGTCGACGGTGTAAAAGAACATACCTTGCCTCACATTGGGGTTGGTTGACGATCCGTCGTAGGCTCTCGCCGAAGCACTCACTGCAACTCGACCGGGCCGTGCGGTTGCTCGCTTCGCATTCCGTCGTGTTGACTTCATTCGAGTGCCAAAAGAAGCAGATTGCTCGTATTCTCCGAAGCAGTCGTCATCCAAATCGGATTCGGAACCGTCAACCGATTCAGTGAAATCAATCGCTGTCTCAGTGAACTCGGCCAGCATCGAATCGGCAGACAGTGTCGATGCCGCACCGTAGTATTTTTCAATGGATCGCATGATCGCTTGGCGATCGGCTGGCACCAGCGAGACGTTCCTCGCAATCACGAATCTGAGCTTATCTGCGAGAGCGATGTCATTTGGCGTCGATGACGCGACGAGAAGTGTCTCCCCGTCAAAGCCCAACGGAAACACAACGTTCTCTCTGGCAATCGACTCGGGCAGCATTCCGCGCACGCCGTCTGGCGGCTCCGGCAACAGGTTCACACTCGGGTGGACCCCCTTCAGTTTCTCCTGACGACCAACGTTCGCCTCTTGCACAGGCACCGCGCGACGACGAACCTTACTGCGCGTCGGTGCTTCAGAATCGAAGCCTTCCTGCAACGCGCCTTTTTGCTTGAGAAGCTTGTATTCCATGCAAAGCCGAACTGTTGGACACGCGGAGTCGCCACGCAATGGTTCGGTAGACCGCTGCCCAGGTCAAGAGACTTCTACATCGGAGACAGCGCAGCGGGCTGCAGGCCGGGCGGTGCGCCTCGGTCGCCTGCCGCATCGCGCAGCAACTTCGGTAACTCAGCAGGTTTCGAAACCCATGGTTTGAAAGTGGCTACAGTCAACTTCAGCTAGCGCGTAAAAACGCCCTTCGCAACCCGCTGGACTCAAACTACGCAGGGCGCAGTGAATCTGACGGGTGCGAAGGGTGCGCGTCCCCCCCAACGTGTTCCTTATGGAACACGTACGCATGACTGCCATGCCGGGGAATGGGGGAAACTACAAGTGCTTCGATGAAAATCGACCCTACAAGCCATCCTGAACGTCGTCAGCGAGTCCCTCTTGCTCCAGTCGATACTGGTCAAGCCGCTCCTGTAAATTAGGGAGCTTGAATTCGGGACCTGCCGGGAAGTACTGGACATCGTCTTCGAGGTACCAGGCCGACGGAAGTGTTTGTCCGCCGACAGTGGTTTGGCAACCCGTCGAGAACAACGGAGCCACGAGCGCAAGACTCGTGATTGCCAGTCGAGTTAATGTCTGAGGTCGCATGGATATACCCTTCGTCCATACGTTACGGTGTCAAGGCGTCTGTGTCCGACACAGCCGCACTAAAAGTATCGACCGGCACAACCGGACTCTTTGGTCAAAACAACCTGTTTTTCCAAACCCGTTAACTTTGAAGCCAAATCCGCAGGGAAACACTGCAAAACGCGTGTTCCGGGCGGAGGCCCAACTGCTCCACAACCGGATCTAGGCTCATTTGGGCCAACGGATTACGATCTGGCCCTCTCAAACACCCTGACGAAGCGCGAGCACGGAGGCTCGGAGCAAACATGGCCACGGCACCAGCCCACCGCGAACCGCGCAGAAAAAAGAAGACTGTGCAGTCACAGCCAACATCCACGGAACTCGATCCGTCAATTCAGTCCATCATCGATAAAGGTCGCCAACGCGAAGCTGCGAAGGCTTCGGCGATTGGAACCTGGGTTCTTCCCGGTACGACCGCAGTCCTGCTGTGGGGCTGCTTTACACCGCTGGACTTCGGACCTTTGGCCTGGATTGCATTGATTCCGCTTTGCATGCTGATTCAGACGACGCATCGAACTCGAAACATGTACCGATCGCTGTACGTGTTCGGATTCCTCTGGAGCGCGATTACGTTGCAATGGATGCGGCTTGGCCACATCAGCATGTACGTCGCGCTGACGGCGTTGTCGGCTTACATCGCGTTCTACTTCCCAATCTTTGTGGGGCTAAGTCGAGTCGCAGTTCATCGGTTCAAGATTCCGTTGGCTGTCACAGTGCCCGTCGTATGGACCGGCCTCGAGTTTCTTCGCGCCTACGTAATGACTGGGTTTTCCTGGTACTACCTTGGTCATTCACAATGGCGTTGGATCGAACTCATCCAGATCAGCGACCTAGTCGGCGCCTACGGCGTGAGTTTCATAGTTGCACTTGGCAACGCGGGTTTGGCGTCAGTGATTCCAATAGCGTGGTATCGCAAGATGCAGTTGGTTGCGAGTACTGACGAATCGAACGCGGTCCTGCCAAGGCGATCGCTGGTGACAATGGCACTGTGCGTTGCGGTTCTGTTTTCCGCGGTTGGCTACGGTTTCTGGCGTCGATCAACTGCCGACTTCAAACTTGGCCCACGCGTTGCTTTGATTCAGGGGAACTTCGCTTCTGAGGTGAAGGCCGACCCAAACCGCGCCACAGATATTGTCAGCAAGCACGACGAACTGACTCTGGAAGCGATGCGGTATGGTTTGAATGACCCCGCCGCTCCACAGCGTCCTGAGTTGATTGTCTGGCCGGAATCGATGTTCCCATGGCCCATGTTCGAAGTTGAAGAGGGCTTGACCGATCAGGAAATTCTGCAGCTGAGGCCTCCTAACGCACGAGCGTC
>JBGCDN010000497.1:0-14889 GCA_045105495.1 Planctomycetaceae bacterium | reverse complement strand
GTTGATCTGGCGAGTAGTGACATTCGGATGTTGATTGTTGCTGGAGAACCGGGTGGCAGTATTCCGGCAACACGTAACCGGATCGAAACTGCGTGGGGAGCTCGGGTCATTGACCATTGGGGGATGACCGAAATTGGTTCTCCCGGTGTGGAGGCCGTCGATCGGCCCGGCGGCCTGTACTTGTTGGAAACCGAATTCATTGCCGAAATTGTTGTTCCGGAAACATACGAGCCGGTTGAACCGGGTCAGCAGGGTGAGCTGTTAATTACGAACCTTGGCCGGGTTGGTTCGCCCGTGATTCGTTACAGGACCGGTGATCTTGTCAAAGCTGCGGTGCCGGATGATTCAGACGAGATTCAGCTGATGTGGCTCGAAGGGGGAATACTTGGTCGAGCGGACGACATGGTGACGGTTCGAGGAAACAATGTGTTCCCATCCAGTATTGAAGCGATCCTGCGCGAGTTCGACGAGGTGGCTGAGTTCAGGATCAACATTGAGACTCAACGAGAGATGAATCATCTGCGAATTGAAGTGGAACCAGTGGAATCTCGGCGTGACGGGTTGGATGAGCTCGAACAGGAGATCCGAAAGCGCCTGACGAACCGGTTAGGTTTCCATTGTGACCTGAAGCTCGTTGATCACGGTGCTTTGCCGCGATTTGAGATGAAAGGCCGCCGCCTGCATCGTCAAAAGACCGAGTAACACTTAGGGCGCTAAGTATTGAGCAAACCGCCTGAAGAGGTGACGAACCGGCGGATTCGTGTGGAAAGTGGATTCGCGAGTCTTTTATACTCTTGTAATGAACCGCTTTACTGGAGAGTTGCGAGTGTCGGATCTGGGGCGAAATATCATCATTGGGTCGGGTGTCGTGGCTGGCATTGTGCTGGTTGCTGCGATACTGGATCTCTTCTCCGGGTTCCCGTTCGCGAAGCAAACGTTCCTCGACATTGTGTTCATCATCGTCGCGTTGATCGTTGGTTACATGTGCTACGACGCGCTTGCCGAGTCGAAATAGCCGCCGAGGTCCGCTGACACGTCTGAAAACCGTGCGTCACTATGCAATCGAGTGGCGTTATCGGCGGATCCGCGAATAGCAAATCGTTCGTAGCCATTTGCCATCCCCCTCCATCTTCACGCGACTTCGCGCGCGCATTCGGGAAAAAGAGGGGTCAGGGTCGCGGGTAGAGTTCCCAGCTTTCGTGACCGTTACGACAGACCGCCAAAAACCGCCCGAATACGTGTCGTGACAAGTTCAAGCGCTTGAAATGCCGTCGTCGATAGAGCCAGCAGTTACGGCGCTTGCGCCATGAGGGTTCTCGATGGTCATACCTTTGAAACCTTCGGGACCCATAAACGCCTGTCACAATTGCGACCACCTCGACCCAACCCAAAAGAGACTGGTCGCACAGTTGAAAAACGGATGCTCAGGATGAGTGTCCGGTAAATGAACCCTGGGGGAAGGAGACGCTGCAAGATGAAGTGGATTAGACTCTTCACTGCAGTTGTTGCAATCGCTGGAATGTGTAGTGTAGCTGAAGCTACTCCTGCGAGACGCGGCGGCTGTAAGAGCTGTGGCTGTGCTGCCAATTGCCAGCCAGCAATGTGCCAACCAAGAATGGGCCGACGAGCAAAGCGGCCTCGAGTACGAGTGGGACGACGTCGGGGTGCTAAGCCGGCGTGTGGACAAGTTGCTCCAAGCTGCTGTGCACCAGTAAGCGTTGGATGCGGAGACGCCGGAGTTGGTGTCGGAAATGGCTGCGGTTCTGCAGTCGGTGCGGGTTGCGGTTCAGTCGTAATGGCTGCTGCTCCTGTTCAGTCATACGGTAACGGTGGCTTCGGTGTTCGCCGTGGCCGCGCTCCTCGCGCTCGACGACAACGCGGTCTGTTCCGCGGACCTCGCCGACGCAGTGCATGTGCTGGTGTTCCAGCTCCGATGACAATCGGTAACGCATGTGGCTGTGGCGACATGGGTGTTGCTGTTGGTGGATGCGGTAACGGTTGCGGTGTTGCAGCTGCAAGCTGTGCTGCACCTGTTTCTGTAGCAGCCAGCTGTGCCGCTCCAGTTGCTACTTGCGGAGACGCTTGTGGCGTTGGCTGTGGCGATCCTTGTAACACTTGCGGCAACGCTCAGGGTTACGGTCGTGGACGCGGTCGTCGCGGAATGTTCGGACGTATGTTCCGAAGAAATCGCGGTTGCGGTGTTCCTGCTCCAATGACATGCGGCACCGGTTGTGGTGACGCTTGTGGAGTCGGCAACGGATGTGGTGTTGCTGCTCCAGTTAGCTGTGCTGCTCCTGCTGCTGTAAGCTGTGCTGCACCATCAGCATGTGCTCCAGTTTCTACTTGCTCAATGGGCAACGCTTGTGGCGTTTCTTACCGAGGCGGCCGTAAAGGTCGCGCTGGTCGACGTGCTCCACGCGGACGACGCGGCTTCGGCGGTGCATGTGCAGCTCCATCTGCATGTGGACCAGTTGCTGCTGGCTGTGGCGATAGCTGTGGCTCACCAATGACTGTCATTGGTAGCGGCTGTGGCGACAGCTGCGGTACTGCAGTTGCTGCACCTGCTGCAAACTGCGGTCGTGGTCGTGCTCCACGCAAGGGCTTCCTTCGCGGTGTCTTCAGCCGACGTGGCCGTGGTGCTGCTGCTTGCGGTCCAAGCTGTGGTGGTTGCGACTCATGCTCAGCTCCTGTGAGCTGTGCTGCCCCAGTTAGCTGTGCTGCACCTGTCAGCACATGCAACGAAGGTTGCGGAAACAACGCTTGTGGTGGCGGATGTGCCACAACTGGTGGACGTCGCAACTGGAAGATCGGTCGCCGATCTGGTGGTCGTCGCTTCGCTGGCTTTGGCGGATTCGGTGGCTTCGGCTGCTGCGGTTCAGCCGCTGCTGGTTGTGGTTCAATGGCTGGTGTCTGTGGCTCAGTTGCTGCAGGCTGTGCTGACGGTGGCTGCAACGGAAACGCATGTGGCGTTTCTACTGTCGCTCCAATGCAGTCAGCTCCAGCTACTGTGACTCCATCACAAAACGTATGGCAGCCAGCCAACACCGCTCCAGCTGCTGCACCAGCACCTGCTGCGGCTCCAGCTGCTGCACCTGCGGAAACAGCACCGGCACCGGCTCCACCAGCCGATCCGAATGCTTACTTCCCATCACGACTGCGTGACATGCACACCAGTCGGTTCTAATGATCCATCGCTTCGGCGATGCTCAACGGATGCAAAAAGCGGCTCTCGAATATCATTATTCGAGAGCCGTTTTTATTTTGTAAAACCTACTTGTCGATCCTACATACTGCGGAATTCCTGAAGTCTTTGAACCAGCATAAGTTGCGTCGCGGCCATCACGACGGAACATGATTGCCGAAACAGACAAACAAAACTTGACACTTAGTCGCCTTCGGAATTATCAATCGCACCCTCACATCACTTGTGTTTCCCAACACAAAACAACACCTCCACCTCTCACTTTCTTCCACCCCGCCCGTTATCGGGTCCAACCAGTCAATCTGGTCTCACTTCGCATCTCTCACCTTTCTCCAGCGAAGTTGACCTTAATGATGAACCCCCTTCCGCGCCCCCATTGCGCTTGGTGGTTGATGGACTCTATGTCGAGCGTCAACTGAGGTTCTCCGCATGTCCCACCTGCCGATGCACGGGTCTTACCCAACCATCTCCCACCCGCCCGAGCCACATGCTCCAACTCCACAGCCACCTTCTTCACACTCACAGGATTCTGCCGCTCCGTCGGTCAGGCGAGTTCTTGTTATTGCAGATCGACCGGGTGCTCGGCAGCTGATTGGCGATGACGTTCGCAAACGCGGGTTGAATGTCTGCGAGGCAGAGTCAGTTCATGAAGCGATGCGACTGCTGGATACCGAAGTCTTCTCGGCCTGCGTTGTAGATGATGCCGATCAGGTGTCCGCTGTCCGTGACCTGGCAGATCGTTGCAGAGTCGATCGGGTTCCAACCCAATTGATCTGTTTGGTTCCTGAGAACTCAGAATGGGGCCGCGACGTCTTCCCTTCATTCGACTGCGATATCGTCGAGAAGCCATACAGCCCGGCTCGGTTGGGAACCAGCTTGCTGGCGGCTCTTCGTTACGCTGACTTGCTTGGTGAGAACGAACGACTAAAGAGTCAGGTGTTGAACCGAAACCTCTTCGATCTCGTTGGAACCACGCCAGCGATTGAGAGCCTTCGCGAGAGCATTCGAATTGCGGCCGACGACGATCGAACCGTTCTGATTCGCGGCGAAAAGGGTACCGGCACCAACTTGGTTGCTCAGGGTCTCCATCGCTGTAGTCGCCGAGGTGCAAAGGCATTCATTCGAATCGACTGTGCTCTGCACTCTGCTGAAACACTGGAACAGTTGCTTGTCGGATCAGAAACAGGTGAGGAAGGTTACCTGTCGACGATTGTTGGCGGCACTTTGTTCCTCGATAACGTTGAGTGCATTGCCGTTCCGATGCAGCGAAAGCTAGCTCGCATCATTCAAAACCGTCAGTTCACTTCCATGGCGACGGGACAAGCCTCTCCACTGGAAGTTCGGCTTGTCGCTGCCACGCATGCTGATCTCATTCAGTGTGCCGCTGCCGGTCAGTTCCGCGACGATCTCTTGAGTTGCCTGAGTGGCGTTACTATTCAGACTCCTCCGCTTCGTGTTCGCCGCGAAGATGTTCCTCTGCTGACAGAGTACTTCCTGAACTGCGTTGCTGTGCAGGAAGGTCGACCATGTCGCTTGCTCACAACAGAGGCCCTTGAGCTGTTGCGAAACTACGATTGGCCCGGCAACGTTCGCGAACTGCGAAATGTCATCGAACGAGCTTGTTCGGTTGATCTTGGAGCCCAGCTTCGAGTTCAAGACCTTGAGGCATGGATGAGTAGCGACAACCGTCGTGACGAGTTCGAATCAGGCATGACTCTGCGTGAGATGGAACGCAAGCTCATCGAAAGCACGTTCGCCCGTTGTGGCGGCAACCGTGAGCGAACCGCATCGATCCTGCGGATTGGACTTCGAACGTTGTCCGGTAAGCTCAGAGAATACGGCTACCCACCACGCGGCGGCCCAGGTTCAAACATCAAGCCACGGCAGCAGCGAAAAGCTGCATAGCATGGCGAAGTAGAAATCATGGTTCGGTTGTACTTGTTGCAGCCGAACCTTGCTTTCGTTTACGGCAATGGAGTTTCATTGTAGCAGTCAAAAGCTCGACACAGCCGCATGGTGAACCACAACTCTTGAACCCAACCCCAGTTGATTGCCCAATGATTTCGAAGCTAACACCAGAATGGCAATCGGACGACTAATGCTCTCGCGGTCCTGCCGATTTCTGATTCACTTCACCGTTGCATGCCTGTTGGTCGCAGGTGTCATAACGGGTGTCGAATGCATCCTGCTGAATCAGGAACAAGCAAATCGCAGCCAGCTGAGCACCGCCCATACTGGCGACGCGGTCATTCTCTGCTCATCGTCCCGACACCACACGCTCCGCCCAGGCGCGGTCATTGAACCAGAGAATCTCAACGCGCCTCGTTTGGTTCTGAATAGCTTCGGCTTGCGCGGACCAGAACCGACTTTGCCAAAGCCGGCAAACGTGTATCGCGTGGTTGTACTCGGCGACGAAACCGTTTTTGCTTCGCACCTTGGAACGCCAGAGCTGGCGACCACATACCTGCAGCACCATTTACAACAACTGACCAGCAAACAGGTCGAAGTTGTGAATGCCGGAATCCCGGGATACTGCCCGCTATTGTCGTTTCTGCAATTTCGCCATCAGCTGCTGGGGCTAAATCCTGACGCAGTGGTTCTCCACTACGACTTGTCCGACGCGAAAGAAGATCATCGCTATCGCAGTACGCTGCAAGTCGATGCGAATGGTACTCCACTCGCTTGTGTTCACCCGGCTGTACTGGAAGGTGCGAACTCGCATCCGACTGGCACCGTCGCACGATTTGCAATTGGGAGGTGGCTGCTGCATCAGGTTTGTGATAGCCCGTATCGCCCCGAATCATCATTTACAGACTGGCCGTGGCCATTGTCTGGGGATCCGGAACGCGTCAAGGCGACACTCAAATCGTTGGAACCGATCGCTCAGCTTTCCCAGTTCGCGAAAGAACTCTCTGCCCGATTCGTGCTGACAAGTACGCCAGCCTCCATGCCGCAGATTGCTTCGGACGAGGCTACTCAACGAATGATTGAGTACTGGCAGAAACCGAGAGAACTGCTAACAACATTTGCAGCTGAGAATCGCATCGAGTTCTGTGATACTTCAGATGCCTTGGTGAACGCAGATATTGACCAGCTCTATGATGAGAATGGTTTGACCAGAAGTGGCCACTACGCCCTGGCAACAGAACTGGCCGCTCATATTGCGAACCAACGGTCCAGACAGGCCACGCCTGGAATACTCCGTATCCAACAAGTATCCGGCGGCGGCTAAGCAGCTTCAGATTGCATCGAAGTGCGACACTTCTCGGATCGAGTGCATCGCGGTTCGCTTCTTTTTCTGGCCAGCGTGGTACAATCCAATGCGTCGCGCCGACACACGCCCGTGGGGCTGCTGCTAGCAGTGCGTTGAAGAATGTAGCACGACTCTCCGAGTCGTGAAAATTCCTCGCAAAAAACGACTCGCAGAGTCGTGCTACTATCGTTCTTCAACAGACTGCTAGGAGATGGGCTCTGGTTGCAGTCGGTATCAGCCCAATCTTCGATCGCGCGGCTCCCCTCATCATCGGGTAGCATTCGCTGCTATTCCAACGCTCCCATCCGGACAAGGCCATGTCAGACAAACGCAATCTGTTTAATAAAGTTTGGGAACAACACAGCGTCCGCCAATTGCAGACTGGCCAAACTCAGTTGTTTATTGGGTTGCATCTCATTCACGAGGTAACCAGTCCACAAGCATTTGGAATCCTTCGCGATCGGAACCTGAAAGTTCGATTCCCGGACCGAACCATCGCGACCGTCGATCACATTGTCCCCACTGCAGATCAGTCGCGTCCATTCGCTGATAATCTGGCAGAACAGATGATGTCTGCCATCGAGATTAACTGCGACGAGTTCGGCGTCGAACTTTATGGTCTGGACGACAACCGCCAGGGCATTGTCCATGTGGTCGGTCCGGAGCAAGGGCTCACGCAGCCGGGCATGACCATCGTTTGTGGTGACAGTCACACCAGCACGCACGGTGCGTTCGGCAGCATCGCCATGGGTATCGGAACCAGCCAGGTTGCTCAGGTATTGGCAACGCAAACATTGGCGATGGGCAAACCCAAAGTCCGTCGTGTGGTTGTCAACGGACCGCTTCAGCCGGGCGTCTATGCCAAAGATGTTGCTCTGCACATCATCCGCAAACTTGGTGTTCAGGGTTGAGTTGGATACGCCTACGAATACGCCGGTTCGACCTTCGACGCAATGACGATGGAAGAACGCATGACCGTCTGCAACATGAGCATCGAAGGCGGCGCGCGGTGTGGGTACGTGAACCCGGATGTAACCACCGTTGAGTATCTTCGCGGGCGTCCGGGTGTTCCGTCGGGCGATAGGTTTGAGAACGCTGCGAAGTGGTGGCTAAGTCTGGCGTCTGGTGACGATGCGGAATTCGACGATGAAGTGGAATTCGATGCGGCAGACATCGAGCCGACTGTTACGTGGGGGATCAATCCCGGCCAAGCAGTCGGAGTCACAGAAACAATGCCACCTATTGATGGCGACGCTGGCATCAGCGAAGCATACGACTACATGGGCCTGGGCGAAGCGGCTCCCCTTGCCGGCACACCAATCAACGTGGCCTTCATTGGTTCGTGCACCAACGGGCGCCTGTCCGACATCCGCGAAGCCGCCGACATCGTTCGAGGTCAAAAAGTCGCTGATGGCATCCGCGCGATCGTGGTACCGGGTTCTAAGCAGGTTAGTCAGGCTGCCGAAGCGGAAGGCTTGCCCGCTGTCTTCACCGAAGCCGGATTCGAGTGGCGTGGAGCCGGATGTTCAATGTGTCTCGCGATGAACCCGGATAAACTCAAAGGCCGAGAAGTCTGTGCTTCTTCAAGCAATCGCAACTTCAAAGGTCGCCAGGGAAGCCCAACCGGACGAACACTCCTGATGAGCCCCGCCATGGTCGCTGCCGCCGCCATTGCTGGGAAAGTGACCGATGTTCGAGAGATGCTGACCGCAACAGCCTCGTAACGCATCGCGCAGGTATCCGGAGCACGATCCAAAATCGCCCAAAACAAGACACCCTCCCACTCGTGGGAGGGTCGGAGCCTAAGCGACGGGGAGGGCCCGCATAACCAGCCGAGACATGTTCTCAAGCAGTCGTCGATACCACTACACACGCCAATCTGTTGATCCATTTTGCAGACCCAACGTTCATCAATACAGAGGTGAATGATGAAAGACGGAACCTGTCCAAAGTGTGATGCACGCAATGTCGTTGGGGAGCTCCGGTCAATTGCACCGGGAGGCTCTGACTACGGTGTGTTCGTCGGCGGGGGAATAACGGGCTACCGCGTACAGGCAGAAATTCGAGCATGGATCTGTTGCGACTGTGGCTATACCGAGTTCTACGCGAAGAACTTCGCCAGAATTGGGAAGGCCGTCGACAAGGTTGTTCAAACAGACCCCGGCGCAAGGGATAAGCCAATACGAGTGTCACCTTCTAAGGGTTCCTCGCCTGGGTGACATGGTTGAGATTACCCCATGCCCGGCGTACTCTGGCGTTTGATCCATCAACAGAGAACCACCATGGCTAAGTTCACTCGCCGAGACTTCGGATTTATCGCGGGCGCTGCAGTTGCAGCACCTCATTTTGGAACGCGTGCGGTTGCATCCGCCAAGCCGCTACCGCCACAGCGTGATTTGAAACTTGCCCTCGCGGCCTATTCGTTCAATCAATTGTTCTCTCGACGCGGAACGCCAGAGCAGATTGCCGCAGCAAAGATGAAGCTTGAAGACTTCATCGACTACTGCGCCGAATTGGGCGTTGAAGGGACTGAACTGACCGGCTACTACTTCCCGAAGAATATCACGCCTAAATACCTTGCCAGTCTGAAGCAGCGAACATTCCGAGCCGGTTTGGAAATTTCCGGGACCGCTATTGGGAACGACTTCTGTTTACCAGACGGCGAGAAGCGCGACGCTCAACTAGCGATGTGTCGGGAATGGGTTGACCACGCCGCCGCCATGGGCGCACCGGTCATTCGGATTTTCGCAGGGCGTGTCGCACAGGGTGACTCGGAAGAGGCTGCAATCGAGCGTTGTGTCGCGGGCATCAATGAATCGCTCGAGTACGCGGCGACGAAAGGTGTGTTCCTCGCGATGGAGAACCATGGCGGCATCACGGCAACACCCGATCAGATGATGAAGATTATCGACGGCATCAAAGACAAATCGTTCTTCGGTATTAACTTCGACAGCGGCAACTTCCGTACAGACGATCCATATCGAGACCTCGAACGCATCGCTCCACTTGCGATTAACGCTCAGCTCAAGGTGTCGATGCATCCACAGGGCGGAAAGAAAGAACCAGCCGACTTCGCTCGTATCGTGAAGATGCTTCGGAAGCACAATTACCGAGGCTACGTTGTCCTTGAATTCGAAGAGAACGTCGAAGATCCAAAAGCCGAAATCGCGAAACACATCGACCAACTGCGTGAGTTGGTTCGAGCCTGATGGCTCGTTTTGAAGACGACGATCCTGGCACCTATGACATTGTCGGTTCAGACAATCCGGACGAATACCCGGAAACAATCGAAGGTTGGGACGAACCGGCTTCGGACTTGCGATCGCCAGTTCAGCCCAGAACGGAATCGGTTCGAAAGAACATTTTCACCGCCAACCTACCGCTTGAAACGGAAACCGCCCGTTTCATTCTGGTCAACGCGCTCGATCTGTTCATGACGTTTTTATTGCTGTACTTCAGCAATCGCGGCATGCTTCGAAAGGCAGTCGTTGAATCGAATCCGGTTGCCGATTTCTTCATCAAACGTTGGAGCACCAGCGGGCTGGTGTTCTTCAAGTTTGGCGTCATCGCCTTTGTGGTAATTTTGGCTCAGGTCGTTGCCAGGCAACGTCCCGCTACTGCGAAACGATTGCTTGATCTGGGCTCTCTCTTTGTTGGTGCAGTCGTGGTTTACAGTTTGCTCATCATGCTTCAAAACCGGCTTTGAGCGTACCTCTCCTTGCCGGGTAATTATTGAGTCAGTGTCTTTTGAAGCCGATCCGAATAAGCCACAAGCTCTTTGATCGCATCTGGAGCGGCCAGTCCCTTGAGCTGCTCTGGCCGTTTAGCCAATGCTGTCTTAATTGTGCTTTCGAGCTCCAACTGCCGCGGGCTCAGGTAACGACGGTAGTCTCTTCTTCCAAACACGGCCGCATTGACTTTTGCCAGTTGGATTGGCGTTAGCGGCAAGTGCTTGAGAGCTGTCCGGCGGAGATGGTATTTCTGCTCGGTATAGCGAACCGGACGATAGCTGCTCTTGGGTGGCAACATCACAGCCTCTTTGCCGACCGCTTTCCTGGCAATTGCCAGCTGCTGCTTGTCGTGAGCGAACACGGTTGAGGCACAATCCATCTTCTGCGCGTTTGCCAGTAGCTTGCTGTAGCTCACGACGCGGGGATCGTATTTCACGGTCACAACTTCTTTCGGACCAATCCATCCAGCAGAAGTTTCGAGAACACCCGTGATGCCGCCGAGGTTTACTTCGCCTTCCCAGTAGCAGTGCATTGCGAAAGTTGCGTGCTGTACGTTGGCCATACTTTCCTCAGCGACCAGTCGGAGATAGTTTGGGACAGGCTGCTTAGCCGTTTTCAAAGCCGCGATCATCTGACGACTCACGCCGCCGGTTGTCCAAACACGATCCTTGCGAGCAATGATGTCACGTCCCGATTTGTCGAGATAACGAATGACCGGATTGTTCCATGATGGTTCATTGAACCGCTTAAGAATCTGTTCGTCGTAGCCTTTCTTGTTGTTGTGGATCATCAACGGGACGAACAACGACTCGATGGCTTCAACCATCAGAGGGTGCGACATCGGCTCACGGCCGAAATCCTGACAGGTGCTTCAGCCGGGAATCTCTTGGAACAGTATGAGAATCGGCTTGCCGGTTCTCGTAGATTGCTGCTTCGCTTCTTCCAGGTTCCTAAGCCAACTGACTCGCCCAGCTTCGACTTTGCGAGTCTCTTCGGCAGCAGCACCGTCTGACAAACAGAAGGTCAGCAGAATGCCGATCGAACAAAGCAATGCGTGTTTCATTTCGTTACCAACCTTAAAGGTCCATCCAGATCACTGGCATCAGTTCAGATCTCAGCGAGTGGTCTTTATACCCCGACATCATGTGGGTTCAAATCGAAGTTTCTATTAGACCCGCCAGGCACAACGGTGTTACGGGTCGACTTCCAATGTTGAGCCGGTTCAAATGGAATTCTAATCTGTTTGTGGCATTCGATACATGAGGCACGCGATGCGATCGATTCTCTTTCTCCTGATTCCAACGGCAGTGTTTGCTCAGGATTCGCGGTTGCAGTGGATCGATGCAAAGCTGCTCACTATTGAAGGTCAGGCATGGAATGACACAGAGTCACCGTGGGATCGTTTCCCCGCCAAAGCCAAGAGTATGGTCCGCCCAGCGGTTTGGTCGCTGAGCCAAAGGTCAGCAGGCATCTGCATTCGGTTTCGAACCAGAGCCACAGCGATTCATGCGAAGTGGAACCTCACATCGTCGAATCTCGACATGCCGCATATGCCATCAACCGGAGTCAGCGGTGTTGATCTCTACGCGAGAGATAAGCAGAACCGCTGGCGATGGGTGGCAAACGGGCGACCAGCCGCAAAAGAAAACAACGTTAAACTCGTCAGCGGACTGACTGCTCAGTCGCGCGAGTTCATGCTTTATCTTCCTCTGTACAACGGAGTCACAAGTGTTGAAATCGCGGGCAAGGGCGATGCAATTCATCCTTCCGAACCGAGAGCCAGGAAGCCAATCGTTTTCTACGGGACTTCAATCACACAAGGCGGCTGCGCGTCGCGTCCGGGGATGGTTCACACTGCGATCCTTGGTCGATGGTTGGATGTGCCGATTGTGAACCTCGGATTCTCTGGCAACGGTCGGATGGAAGCAGCCGTTGGAAAACTCATGTCCGAAATCGATGCGTCGGTTTATGTCATCGACTGCCTGCCCAACATCACGGCAGCTCAAGTTACGGAGCGGACGTTTGAACTGGTCAAAAAACTGCGTGCGGCAAAGCCAGGCGTTCCCATCGTTCTTGTCGAAGATCGCGACTACACAGATTCAGTCTTCGTTCCTGTGAAAGCCAAACGAAATCAAGCCAGCCAGGCGGCGCTGAAGGTCGAGTTCCAAAAGCTGAAAGCTGCAGGGGTTAAGAACCTGCATTACATCGAGGGCAAAGACTTACTGGGTGACGACGGAGAAGGAACTGTGGACAGCTCGCACCCAACCGATCTGGGTTTTATGAGGCAGGCGAGAGTATTCCATTCCCTACTGGAGCCGCTGCTAAGCGAGCAGAGATAAGCCTCACTCAGACGCAGTTCAGAAATCGTTACAGCGACTCGCGTTCGCCTTGCGTCGCAACTTTGAGGCCTATCGATTCAATCGAACGCGTCGCGGCGCTGTTTGCATCCAATGCTGGGTTCGTGTGATTCAAGTGGATGAAACGAATTTGGGCTCGATCTGCTTTGGGAATCTTCGCAAATCGGGCGAGGCTTTCTTCGATAAACGGGTGCGGAATGAGAGACATATCGCGGCCAGGGATTTCTCCGTTGGCGAAAAATGTTCCGTCAACGTAAGCAAGGTCCACTGACTTCAGCACCTTCTCAATGGGTGTTTTCCATTTGTTCCACTTGTCGATGTCAGGCAGGAATAGGATCGAACGCGACGGCCCTTGTACAACAAATCCAACGGTCTCGCTGAACTCATCACGATGCGGAACCTGCAGTGGCGTGACTGAAATTCGGTCATTCAATTGAATCTGCTGTTTGTTGATCAGCGGTTTGATTTCAATGTTCTGCAGCTTCACCAGTTGCGACCAAGGTCCGTTTTCCCGAAGGAACTTTTGCATGCGAGGCATCGCGAACACGGGAACAGCTTTTGTACCCATCGCTTCTCGGCCGAGATGAACCAAACCGGAATAGTGTCCGATGTGAGCGTGGGTGAGTAGTATTCCATCGAGCCCCGGTTTTGAGAGCGGTGATTCACGATCGAGAAGCTGCAGCTGTTCTCGAAAGTCGGGCGTACAATCAAGCAGCCATCGCTGATCGGTATTCGGATCAACAATGGCCAGCGACGTTGCAAACCGCCGCAGCGATGGATCCGTCAACGCGGGCTTGCAGCATGCTTTGCGGCAACCAGCCTGCGGATATCCAGCGTCCTGAGCAGTACCCAGAACCATCACGAACGGATCGTCATCAGCCGCGTCCACACTTCCAATTATCAGCGTGAAGATCGCAGTGGACGCGACTGTTGTCAGTAGACGACTACGCAGTGGTCTTCTCCGTGTCGCCGGTGCTGGTTGGGTTCTCGACAGAGACACTGGCAGCTGATTCTGCAGGTGCCTTCTTTGGTGGGCCGTGAGGAGTGAAGATTGCAACCAGGACCACGCCAACAAACACAAGAGCCATGCCGAGCCACAGTACCGGGCTGACTTCCTTGAACTTGAAGTAGCTAAACAAAGCATTCACGCTAACCGCGCCGCCAAACACGATTGGCATCACCAACGCCGTGTTGCCTTTGCTCTGAATGACAGCCGTTGTCAAACACAACGCGCCAGCCGCTCCCAGCGAACCGGCGATAAAACCCCAGTTCTTGGCGGCTGCATGTGTACCCGAAAAGTTGAACGTGTCGCCCTTCAGCTTCATCGCGATCAGTCCGCCGATGATGGCAATCACAAGGTACGCAACACCGATAAACACGTAGGGCTTGAAGGGGCTCCAGGCATCCGGGCTTGGAGGCCGGACCTGGCTTCGAGCGTTCCCGAGAGCCGGGCCGTACATGCCCCAGCAGCAAGCGGTACCGAGAGCAAAGAGAATAGGGACAAGGAGACCCTTCATGTTCTGTTCCTGAAGTCGTTGAAGTGCAGCGCCAAAGTCGGCGAGTGAATTCGTGCCGAAATTGCGGCAGATAGGTCATTGTAGCGGCCAACCTCCACCTGTCATCGACACCGGCATCTTCCTGTTCGCAGCGACCCAACAGCGAGTTGATCAACTCAAGTCGATCCCAGCGAAATACCGTTTGAGAAACCGTTCAAGCGGCGAAACACTGTCGGGTACACCCACCCAACGCCGCTGCCGCACCCCGATGCAACTGGAAGTTGCTCTAGCGTGTGGGTTGGGAGAAGCCGGTTAAGGTTGGGCCTGATGTCAGCGGTGGATAGACCACAACCTCTAAATCGGCGACTTGCAACTGGCCAAAGCCACCCAGCAGGAAGGTCAGATAAAACGGTCCATCTGATTTCGCTTCTCGAAGCAGGTCAAATTGAACCCACCCATTCGTCTGCTCGCGCCAGCGGATCGCTCCTGCGACGCCGCTTATGCTGTCAAACACCATCGCGCCGTTGACGCTTCCGACTACGGTGGAAGGCAGACGGACACGTCCGGTCACGTAAGCAATCTCACCGCGTTCCAACTGCTGGATCGGACTGGTGACTCGGATTGGCGGCTGAGCCACGATCTCCGGTGCCGACTTTTTGTCGAGCGGTTCGGCAAACAGCATTAATGAATAGCGACCATTCCCTTTGATGAATTGAGCACCGCGGCGAGTGTTTTCTGATCGGCTTACTGATCGGTTCCAGCCGGTGTTGGTAAGTGATTCCGCGTCGTTTCCAGTGACAGCCGGAAGTAGTCGTGCGACCTTTCGCGATTCAACAGTCTGCATGTGCCG
>JBGCDN010000496.1:0-4193 GCA_045105495.1 Planctomycetaceae bacterium | reverse complement strand
GGGAAGGCAGCAGTGGTTTCTGCACAGTTGCCAGCACCAAGGGCATTCCGCGGACGTTGCTCAAAAAGCTTGAATCACTGAGCGGTTATCAGCACGTTCACCCTGCTGGTTCTGGTGGGAACCCGGTGAACTTTTCGCACTGCATCATCAGCGTGCAGCAACAGGTCTATCACGTTGTTTCGCGAATCGCTGATGCTGGACCAGACCACACTGGCCGATCGAACAAGATCGCTCACCACTTGGCGATTCCGGCTGAAGATGCTCGACGAATCCGTGGCGGTCCGCTGTCACTGCTGAGCGATCGACGGTTTTGGTTCTCCGACTGGGGTCGAGAACCGGCGCAGTTGCCACCCGATCGTCTGCCGAAGTCTTCACCGATTCGAACAAGTGGCTTCGAAGCTTGGGAGGACGTTTTCGGAGACCCAGGCTACGCCGGTCTGCTGGGCGATTCGGCAAAGGATAAACCGAAACCAGTTTGTGTGGTGGTCCCGTCAGCCGACGACGCACTGGAACTGCTTCGAGAAGCCGTTCAGTTGGTTCCGCCCGCGAAACAGTGGCAACTTGGGTTTAGCACTTACGTAAGCCAAGCCGTAAGCGAGGGCTGCCATTGGCGGTTTGCTCAGGACGGCACCGAGGCGGCTCGGAAAATGCGAGGACGGTCCGCCGCTCTGCTTGTCGACCACAAAGGGCCTCCTTCCCTCCCTCGGGGAAACCATTTCGTCGAGGCGGCCCGCACCGGCGATGTCTCCGCTCTCCAGAATACAGCAGCACCTGCTCGGCGGGCCGAATCACGTCGACCGGCCAAGAAGAAGCCCGCCAAAGCGTCGCGCGAAGTGGCCAGTTCGGTGGAACACCGCGACGGGCCGTCACGTTCAGCGGGTACTCGGCGAACCAGTTCAAAAGGGCTTCGGCCCAGTCAGATGCGAAGGCGGCAAGCGGGTGCCAAAGCGCGTGCTCGATCTGGCCGTGGAAGTCGATACTCTGACGATGAGTGGGAAGATTCAGAAGACGTACACGAAGTGAATCTGGAGACGCTTGAAGTAGGTTCCAATCGGCAGATGAAGCCCATTCTCATTGGGCTTGTCATCGCCGCAATCGTGGCTGTCGCAGGATTTGCGGCTTACCAATTCATGGGCGGGTCAGATAATGCAGACACGCCTGTTTCAAATACTGAAGTTGAAGAAGCGGCCCCGTAGATGTCTGACGTTCAAGAACTCATTGAATCCATCCGCGTAATGCTCGCCAGTTCTATGGATCCGAAGCGCGAAGAGCTTTCGGAACTCCATGACCAACTGGACGAACACATTCGCATCGCTAACAAACGCCTGCGCGAATGTGATGGATTGCTGGCGAATGGTCACCGTAGTGAAGCCATTCAGTTGGCTGAGCAGGAACCAAACCTGCTGGACTTCGTGGGTTTGCTCGACTTTCCAGAACTGCCTGAATGGAACGACTTCGTAGCCGAACAGGGGCTGAAGGTCACGCCGGAAATTCAGATCGACATCGCCACCGATCTGAACCATGCCTATTCCGACGACACACCACTTGAACGATGGCTCAACAAGCTCCGCGTCTATTCACTCGGCCGCGCACCGCTCAAGCAGCGAATGGATATCCTGCGGAAGATTGCAAAGCTGGACATTGAAAGTCCTCATTGGCAGGACGATTTGCGAAGCTACGAACAGGTTCGCATTCGACAGATGCAGGAAGAATTCAGAACGGCGGCTGAACAGCATGACTACGAAGTGTTGTCTGAACTCTACACCGAGGTAAAGAAAACCAAGTGGGTAGAGAAGCCTCAGAAGGGGTTCGTTCAAAAGTTGACGAACTCGTTGGGTTCACTTCATCAACAGCACTCTTACGCACGCCTTCGCGAGGTGTATCGAAACCTGCGAGTCGCTCACGACGACGACGACATCCGCAAAGCCGAACGCACGTTGCGAGAGTGGGACGAAACGCTGCAGCAGTGTGACCCAAATTCAGAGGATGTGCAGGATCTGCAAGATCGAGTCGCTCCGGTTTTTGATTGGATTGAATCTCACAACCAGAGTCAGGAAGCGGCTGAGGACAAGAAGCGAGAGATTGAAAAACTCAAACGCTTAATCCGTTCTCCTCGAAGCACTATCGATGCGTTGGAAACGCGGTACGAGTACATCACAGAAGACGGGTTCGAACTGCCAGAAGCAGTGTATGAGCAGTATCTTGATCGCATTGAAGAGATCGAGAGCCAGGCGGACATGAGTCGCAAGATGAAATTCCTTGGTATTGGAGTTGGAATTCTCGTCTTGCTGATCGCGGCAATCGTCGCGTTCTTTTAGGAAGTGAACGGGGACGATTACCGTTCCTGAGCAACATCTCCAACCAGCTGAAGGAGAAGTAGTGGCTTCTCGTTATTACATAAGATTTCGCGGCCGGAAGCTTGGCCCGCTAACCGTCGATCGCCTGCATTCGTTGGCGAAGCGCGGGCGGTTCGCAAGGCACTACGAAGTGTCTACTGACGGCAAGCGATGGAGTTCTGCGGCTGAGTACCCGGAACTATTCCCCGATTCAGCCGCTGAAGAAGAAGGTCTCGACGACGAATTTGGAGGCATGGACGACGAGATGCCCGAGGATCCGTGGGACGACGATCCCGGGGAGCCTCGTAAAAAAAAACGACGCGGCGGAGGCGGAGGTAGTCGTCGGCGTTCATCGGGGGGCCAGAGTTTTTCTCCCCCGCCACCTCCGCCGATCGACGACGAGCCGATCGATGGCCCGGCTCCGCCGAAGAAGCGAACGACAACCAAGCGCACCACAATCCGAGAACGCGTTCCGCTCGCCCAGGACGACGACCTCGACGCACCGATCGTTGAGGAGATTATCGAAGAAGAAGCCCCATCTACTGGTGGCTCTAAGCGTCCCCGAAGAATCAAACGAGTCAGACGTCGTGGCGGTTCTTCGTCAGATGACGATGAAGAAATCATCGAAGAAGTTGGCGGGGGCGGCGGTGGCCGAACCGTCGTAGCCGGTGGGGCCCCGGCGAATGTGAACGTCAACGTCACTGTTGAGCAGCCGACGCGGCGAGAACCTTCACCCATTCCCACCGGAGGTGGTCGCCCCGCACCATCTCTCTTTGATGTCGCATCAGCCAAGTCCGCGCAGCTACACGATGCTTCGGACGAAGGCGAAGAGGACGAAGAGACGCCCAAGAAAAAGCGACGGTTCTTCGGTTTGTTTGGTGGCAAGGAAGACGAAACCGCGTCGCTGGATCCGTATTTGAAGAAGATGTACGACCTCACAGAGGTACTTGGCGGCCAGCTCAAGTTCACCTTGGAAGACGTGATTCTTATTGGCTCGGGTGGTGAAGAAATTCACGTCAGAGAACACATGCGAACCGGCGATGGAGCAGACATCCTCGGACTGCTGACCATGCTGGCGTTCCAAAGTAAGTCGTCAGACATCCACTTCGAACCGTGCCCCGACGGCGCTGACGTTCGCATGCGTATTGACGGTGCGTTGGTTCAACTGGTCCGATTGCCGCGCGGTGCGACGAACAAGACTTACGGCGTTTGCAAAGTTTTGTGCGAAGCAGACCTCGGTTCCCGCCGCGAAATTCAGGAAGGAAATTACTCGGTGCTGGCACCGGGACGACGGGTTGACTACCGGGTCAGTTTTACGCCGTCTGTGCACGGCCAAAAGTTGGCGATTCGTGTGCTTGACTTGATGAACTCACCGCAGTCCTTGAAACAACTTGGTGCACCGCCGCGTTTGTTGCGAACACTTCGAAGCGTGATGGCTCAAAACGCTGGCATGGTTTTGATGTGTGGACCTACAGGTTCTGGTAAGACGACCACGCTGTATTCGCTGATTCGAAGCATTGACGTGAAAACGCGTAACGTCATGACTCTGGAAGATCCGGTTGAATATCAGATTGACGGCGTGACGCAGATGTCCATCGATAGCGATCACAACAAAGGGTTCAAAGAGATGCTGCCAGCGATGCTGCGGCAGGACCCGGACGTACTGCTGATTGGCGAAATCCGAGACGCCATCTCCGCACAAATTTCCATGCAGGCGACAATGACCGGTCACCTCGTTCTCTCCACCCTCCACGCGCCGGATACTTTGTCGACTCTTTACCGTTTGCTGGATCTTAACGCTGACCCCAACATGGTCGGAGCTGCTTTAGACATCATCTTGTCGCAGCGATTGGTGAA
>JBGCDN010000495.1:0-7620 GCA_045105495.1 Planctomycetaceae bacterium | reverse complement strand
CAGCTGCTGAGTGCGGACCGTTGTTTTTGGAAGTTTCTTCGGCTGCTGCTTGGTCTTCAACCGTCCGGACGTTGAGACGGTCAGTCCCTGGATACTTGGGTACGGAATTTGTTAGTCAGCGGCTGTCTGACGCCGAGTTGTCCGTCTTAGATAGAACCGGACGATGACGGCAAAGAAGAGTGTTGCCGCGATAATTGCGATGCCGACCCACAGAGCAGCAACTCCGGCAGGCAATGGAACTGGTTCGAATGGCTGCGAGGGGTTCTGGCGATACTTGGCGTCGAACAACGCTTCAACATCTTTGCCTTTTGCGATCCACGTCTTCTCATCGCGTTCGATGTTTTCGTGGAACCACTTGTCGGCAGCAGCGACTTCAGTGGAGAGTTGCCTTTCAATGCTCGCCAGGCTTACCTGATCGGTTTGTGTCGGCGACTTCACTTGCCCACGCAACGCACCCCATGCCATGGCTTTGTAGTCTTCGCGTGCAGTGGGGTCGTCGGCTTCCTGAGATGCTTTGAGGAAAGCTCGAGTCGCCAGTTGCTTCGCGTCTTTGTCGCGGTCGTTCGCGTCTGAAAGCAACAATGTGCCGAGCGCTTCGAGCAGCACGGGGGAATCGAAGTGGCCAAATCGCATCATGCCAAGAATGCCTTTGGTCGCGCGTTGGAGCTCTTCTTGTTCGGCGTTGGTGTTTGCTTGAGGACGCTCTTCGAGAACAAACTGACCGAATCCAATCGCGACGGCTCGTTCTGCATCAAAATAGACGTGTGAGTTGCCAGTCCATGATTTGGGAGCGTGCTTTCGGTACAGCGGCAGTTTGGCATTCTCAGGCGTTCGATACTTCAGCACATATTGAACCAGCAGTTTCTGATAGATCTCACGTCCGAAGTGGGCATCTGGATTGATCTCGATTGCTCGATCGATGTGCTGCAAGCCTTCTTCGAGGTTCCCAGCGTGAATGTGGAATGTGCCAAGGTTGGCGGCGGTTTCGTACTGGCCCGGCTTGAGTTCTTCCTTCGCCATGATTGTGGCGATGGCTTCGCTTTGGTTCCCTGTTTTGTCGTATGCCACAGCCAGATCGTCATAGAGAGCAACGTTGTCTGGCTGCTGTGCGATTCGCTTCGTTCGATCTTCAATTCGCCACTGATAGAACTCTTTCGAGTGCCGGATGAACTTGCCCGTAATTAGTTCCAATGCGTTTGGGAACCGTGCTCGCTCTTCGCGAAGGGTGTCGTAGTCCCACAAACACGCCGTCGTGAGAGTTGCACTACTGAGGATAAGGCAAGTCGCTGCAAGCGTTCTCATGATTGTTCCTCGGGCGTGCTTTTAGAGATAGTAAACGGAACGTGAACCGCAGCGGCAGGGCGAAAACTAGTGGTGGTTGATTACAATTTAGCGGCAATCAGTTAGATGAGGCGAGCATGCAGGAAATTCCCCGATGTCAGGCAATTCCGTTGCCCAATCACGAAGTTAGCTTTCAGATTGACGGTCAAGAGCGAACGCGATGGCACTACGGTAGCCAGTATCCCCGGCCGTTTTTCTTTCCCCTGAATGGTCCATCGGGCGAAACACTGACCCGCATGGGGCATCCAGGAGCGCCGGACCACGACCATCACCGATCAGTCTGGTTCGCTCACTACAAAGTTCTGGGAATCGATTTCTGGGGCGATGGTCGAAACGACGCTTATGTGCGGCAGCTCGGATGGCTTGCGTATGAGGATTCGAACGAAGAGGCCCGCATGGCTGTTCGTGTTGGATGGTTCGATGGACACAATCCTGCTGAGTTGTTGGTTCAGGAACTGGTTGTCGCGGTTCGAGATGACGGTGGAGGTGGTACGTTCCTCGAAACGCAGTCGCGGTTCATACCAAAGGCCGACTCGTTGGAGTTTCAAAAGACGAACTTCGGGTTCCTCGCAGTGCGAGTTGCCAAGTCAATCTCCGGAGTCTTCGGAGGTGGAACACTGACCAACAGTGACGGGAAGACTGGTGAGAAGGCGATCTTCGGCAAGGCTTCGGAATGGATGGACTACAGCGGAAGCGTGACGACTGAAACAGGTTTATCGACCGAAGGCGTGACGTACTTCGATCATCCATCAAACCCTGGTCAGCCAACGGGCTGGCATGTTCGTGAAGACGGTTGGATGTGTGCGTCGCCATGTATGAGCGATGGCATTGTCACAACGCTGAAGCAGCCGCTACAGCTTCGCTATCTGCTGCATGCTCATGCGGGTGGGGCGGATAATAATCAAGCAAGACAGGCACATGCGGCGTTTGCAGATTCATCCGCGTTCGCAGTGAAGAGGGGCAAAGGCCACGTTCGCAACGTCATTACCCGAGTGGAATAGGTCTTGGTTCAAGCTGCTCGCCGACCGCGCTTTTGGAACTTGCGACGGAACCGACGGATTTGAAGTCGGCCAGTGGCCATCTTCAGTCGCAAGGAATGCACGGCGTTCATGTCGCCGTCTTCAATGTCCAAGTAGTTCGACAGCCATTCGCTTCGCTCAGCCTCTGAGAATCGATAACGCTCGCAGGAAGCGAGGAACTGCCCGAGATCCTTATTAAACGCGCGCCAACGTGTGGCTACGTGAGAGTGTCGTTCGACACGTTGTAGGTCCAGCAGAAAGGCGGTTGGTTCTGGTTCGTCAGTCACAAAGAAGTGGTCGAGATAGAAATCGAAGTGTGAGAGATGAGCGGCGTGAAAGCGTTTCGCGGTATCCGCGACCGCTTTCAGTACGGCCCGACGTGTTTGTACGTCGCTGGCAAATCCGTCTGGCGGCGCGTGTCGTTGTTCGAATTTGAACCAATGGTTGTTGGCCGGCATGCAGCCCTGCAGGTTTTCAGAAATGAAGAACGAATCGGACTGCCAGCTTCGTGTACCGGACGTTTCGCCGGCCGCGATGATGCTTACTGTTGGAACGCCCGCTTCCTGACACCAACCAACCGCACCTGCCTCAGCCATGCCCGGTGACGACGAAGCGCGTCGTCTTCCGCTTTCGAGGAACCAGCGTCGGACCGATCGAACTCGGTGTCTCTTCAAATAGCCTCGAGCGATGCCGTTGTCGGTTCTTACCTCGACCGTGCAATTATCTCGTGCTCTTAGTTTGCGAACGATTTGTACGTTCGATGCCTTCATGACATCGTTGATGGACGTCCAACCCAGCTCGCGAAAACCAGCAACGCAATCCGGGCGAACAAGAACCCGTCCGCCGTCGAGCGGAACGTAGTCTTGCGGCCAGCGATAAGTTGGTTCGAAACGTTCAGGCATGCGTCAATCCGTTGAGCAGGATCGGGAGTTTATCGGCAATCGGCAGACAGCGGCAACGTGAGATCGCTGTCGTATTGACCATGAAACGAGGCGGTTTCTATAAACGGCGAAGAATGCCGCCTTCTGCGAACCGAGATGGGAATTTTCTATCATTTCGGAGGGCAGCGATCTCTCGAACCGAAACCGGATGTTGTTTTGCTTACCGTCGCTCAGATCTTGCCGGAACTGAATAGCGGCGGTGTGGAGAAGGGGACGCTGGAGGTCGCCACCGGGTTGGTAGAAGCTGGCCATCGTTCTATCGTGATTTCTGGTGGCGGACGACTGGTCGAGTCGCTGGTCGCTGGTGGATCCGAACACATCTGTTTGCCAGTTGGGAAGAAGTCGCCTCTGACACTTCGCATGATTCCAAAGCTTCGGGCGATGCTGCGGAAGGAACGTGTGGATGTCCTGCACGCGCGATCGCGGGTACCGGCTTGGTTATCGGTTCTCACGCTGAAAAGCTTGCCACCACGGCTCCGTCCAGCATTTCTCACGACCGTGCATGGCTTGTATTCCGTGAATCGCTATAGCCGAGTGATGACGTTTGGTCAGCAGGTTGAATGTGTGTCTCAGACGGTGAAGGACTACGTTCTGACCAACTATCCATCGGTTCCTGCAGACAAGCTGAAATTGATCTACCGGGGCGTGGATCCGGACCTGTTTCACCCCGAATATCGAGCAACTTCCGAGTGGGTGCAGGCGTTTCGAGATGAGTTTGATCTCGCTGACAGACCAATTGTCGCGCTAGTGGGGCGGTTAACGCGTTTGAAAGGTCATTTTGATTTTCTGCGATTAATGGATGCTCTGAAGGACCGTAGACCAGATGCTGTCGGCCTAATCGTGGGTGGTGAGGATCCTCGGAGAGCCACTTACGCGGCCGAGATCCGAGACGCTGTTTCCAAGCGATCCAACGTAGTCCTGACAGGCTATCGCAGCGATGTTCGCGACATTATGAGCGTCTGTTCCTGTGTTGTTTCGCTGTCCTCGCAACCTGAGTCGTTTGGTCGCACGGTCCTTGAATCGTTGGCTCTAGGGGTGCCAGTGGCGGGTTATGAGCACGGAGGCGTCGGCGAGATTCTGAACACGCTCTTCGCTGACGGCTGCGTACCGGTTGGTGAAACGGATCGACTGATAGAGACAGTTGATCAGATACTGGAAAGTACGCCGGATGCTAAAATTGGGAATAATACGTACTTCACGTTGGGTCGCATGGTCTCCGACACGCTGAAGTTGTATGAGTCTGTCGGGCAGGATGGTTCGAACCGGATGTCGGGTAGAGAAGGGTTGAAACAGCCATGAATTCGCACGGAAGCGTGTTTGGTGGTTAAGATATACGGGCTCGGGAAGAGAAAATGATTCAGCACCGAGATCGTTGAGAAACAGCAGTTGTTTGGACTTATTGTTGGCGCGTGTTTAGGTAACAGGTTGAACAATCGGGGAACGAATCGATAGAGCCGTCACGGAAGGATTGCTTTACGCGGAATGAGACGCATTGCCCTTGGCGGGGCCCGGACCGGAACGAAAAGAAAATCCTATGATCACGACACAGGAGCTTCCAAACGGTAGATCGACAGGAGCTGGTCCGGATCTACGAATCTGGGATGGCCAGAGTGCCGCGTCGATTTCTGAACCGCCCGCGTTCAATCAACCCTCGCAGTCCATCATCTGGACGTTGCGTTTGTTGTGCCTGACAGCCTTGGGCGTTTCTGGCTACCTTGCCTACGCTGGATTAACTGGTAACAAGATCGCCGGTTGCGGCGGCGAACTTTGGGACTGCAACCATGTGACCAGCACTCGCTGGGGTAAGTGGTTTGGACTTCCAGTCGGTCTGGCCGCATGCGGAATGTACGCTGCCTGCACCGGAAGCCTTTGCTTCACCGGTTCACAAAATCAGCGGCTCCGTCGCGGCGTTTGGAACGTCATGACCGTGGCCGGTATCGCCGCGGGACTGGCCGCCGTTTGGTTCATCTCGCTACAGATTCTTGTCATTGGCCACCTTTGCAAGTGGTGTCTTGTTGCCCACGGTTGCGGTCTGGCAGTTGCCGGAATCATCTTGTGGAATCGACCTGCCGCGAGACTGACAACTCGGCTTTCAATCCTCAGCATCCTTGGTGTCGGGGTTTTGGTTGCAGGCCAGTTGATTCACGAAGAGGCGACATTCGTCGTCGAGGAATTTCCCGACCCAAGTCAAGCCGCTCCTGCGATGGTGCCTGCGAACGAAAGTGACGAAGACGAGGGCTTTTTTGCCCCACCGGGAATGATGGGTGATGACGAAGATGGAGCTTTCGAGGCTCCGGCACCGCCTCCAGAATTTGAACCACCTGAGTTTGCTCCGCCTCCAATCGGCGATGAATAAAAACTAGACTACAGCGACCACACTCGATTTAGCAGGACTTTCCCCATGCTCATGCTTACCGCTCTGCTTTGCGGCATCCCGTTCGTGGATGACGTTCCGCAGGAAACCAAACAGGATAAAGTGGTTCAGAAAGATCAGCAGGCGGCATCCACGTCGACCTCGTTGACGAAGACTGAAGCAAAACCAAAGGTCGTCAAGAAGGTGAAGAAGGCCAACATGGCCACGATCAACCTTGTCAAAGGGCCGACTCGCTTGAATGTTCGGCACTGGCCTTCGATCGGAAACCCCGATGCGAAGTACGTCTTTGTTGAGATGTTTGATTACACCTGTCCGCATTGCCGCGAAACGCACAAAGCGGTTGACGGTGCGATTAAGAAATTTGGCAAGGATCTTGCCATCATCTGCCTGCCTGTTCCGTTGGACGGCAAGTGCAACAGCATGGTGCAAGTCACTAACGCAAAGCATGCGGAAGCCTGTGAAGTATCTCGCATCGCGATCGCGGTCTGGCGGTGTAAGCCTTCCTCCTTCCACAAATTCCATGATTGGATGTTCGCAGCTCCTAATGCACGCACAGCCATGGCAGCACGGACCTTTGGAGAGCAGCTCATTGGGAAAGAGAGACTGACTGCCGAATTGGGCAAGCCATACGCATCTCAGTACATCGCCAGCCACGTGAAGCTTTACAAGGGCGCCGGAGCTGGTCAGGTACCAAAGCTGATGTTCCCTCGCTCGAACGTCAAAGGAAAGATTGCGTCAGCCAACACCTTGATTCAAATGATTGAGCAGCAGTTTCCAGCGAAACGATAGTGAAAACGTGAATTGGTAACACGAAAAGGCACCTCGGACGAGGTGCCTTTTTTCATGCGATGTGCTTTGTGGAGCCGGTCGGTCTACGCCTTCCAGTTCTCTGTGACCCAACTGGTTGGGCGAATGTGTTTGTAGATGCGTTTGTGCATGGGGCCAGGCCAGCGACCTTCGGCAGCATCAGGTGGGTTGGGTGTCCCCGGGAACGCCACCAGCTTCGTTCCTTCCGGCAGATGTGGTTCGACCATCCATCGCTTCACGCCGCGTGGTACGCAATGGACTTTGAAGCTGCGGCACCATTCATCAGGCCAGAAATCCATGTTGTTTACGGTGTAACTGATGTAGGTTTGCGAGTTCGTAAACCTTGCCATGACCTCTTCGTGGTTCTCGAGTAGGTTCGATAGCAGGTAGGGGTGACTGCCCACCTTGAAGCGATAGGCTGATGTGTTCCCGATGCGTTTGTCCGGCTGAGTCCAGTTGTGGATCACGACGAAATCGGATTCTGGTTCGTAGTCAAAGAAGCAGTCGATGTTGTCTGTGATCACAATGTCGAGATCGAGAAACAGTACGTCGCCCTCGAGCCCCGGAAGTTGATCAGCCCACAGACTGATCTTTCTGAATCCCCGATTTCGTTTTGGGTGGGGAATATCCACTTCAGGGCAGTCGTATAGTTCGACGTCCGGATGAATGCCCTCGCGGTTGTCCGTGTAGCAGACCAGTTTGAACGGGCCTGTAATGTTTCGAGACACCATGCCGTAAAGTCGATTGACGTAGTCTGCTCCGTAAGCGGTTCCCCAGTTCATGCAGACGATTTGCTTCATTGCGTAATCCATTACGACAGGCGGCAGTGCAGATGCCGCGATTGATCCGATTGGGGAAGACATCGGTATTTGTGTTCAGACCCACCGGGAAGATAGACGACACTCGGATTACAGGTCAATATTGCCGGTTCCCACCCGCTTTTCGGACGTAGGCTCGTTCATCTTGGCAGGTTGGGTAAGAAACGATGCTCGCCAAAGCGAACCGACGCGTGCACCATCCGTGCAGCTCACCCACGAATTGACCAAGCCAATCGCGTTGCCGGATTCGGATGCGAACTCGGAATATGAAAGCCATGCCCATCGTGGAAACGTCTGCAAGCGAGAGTGATTCGCAGGAG
>JBGCDN010000494.1:0-8842 GCA_045105495.1 Planctomycetaceae bacterium | reverse complement strand
CCAAACCCGAACCGACCTCACTTCGAATCAATGGACATCTGGCACACGTGTCGTCGAAAAACGGAATCACGTGAAGCTGGCTGGCTGGGTGAATTGCTGGAGAGAACCGTTGAAGCAACGGATGGTTTGACGGGAATGCATGTTGGTGGTGAGAAACAGCCGTTGGCGATGACGGCTCGCGACCTTCGTATTCCGTCGGTCGAATCGCTGGACCGGTTCCGCCTGGAAATGAAAGGTAACAAACGATTGTCGAAGGTCATTGAGAAAGCAGTCGCGTCGACCGTTCCCGATCGCGGCAACGACTTGCTGGGGTTCCTCGCGTCCAGCACTCAATCGGCCGTGGCGGCAGACAAACGCCTTGGTCAGCTTCGGAATGGTTCAGACAAGAAAGACGGCTATCCCGATTCAGCTCTCGGGCGCAAGTTGGCCACGATCGGACGCCTCATCAAGGCGGACCTTCCGACGCGCGTTTACTACGCGACCATTGACGGATTCGACACACATGCTCGGCAAGGCAACCAGCACAGCGTTCTGCTTCGCCACGTCAGCGACAGCATCGCCGCGCTGGTTGACGACTTGAACAAGTCGGGACATGGCGACCGAACATTGGTCCTGAGCTTCAGCGAATTTGGTCGTCGGGTGGCTGAAAATGCCAGCGAAGGGACAGATCATGGAACGGCCGGGCCAATGTTCGTTGCGGGCAAGAAAGCGAAATCCGGGTTCCTCGCCCCACATTCTGACTTGAACAATTTGAAGGATGGCGATCTGCAATTTCAGACGGATTTTCGCAGCGTCTACGCCAGCGTTATTGAAAACTGGTTTGGCTTCAAAGACTCCAAATCCATCCTCGGCGGCAACTTCGAACCACGTGCAATCCTTTCGTAATCGTGCTGTAATGAAGGCTTACCAGATTCACTGTGAGCCCCCATGCACGCCACCGACTTTCTAAAGGAACCTTCCCAACACGCCCACGTTGCGGTTGCGGTTTTGTGCGGTCCGGAAACACATCTGCGATCGCAGGCTCGAAAAGCGATGGCTCAGGCTCTCTGCGGAGAAGCCAGTGACGACGCTGACCTTGGGCTTACCGTCTTCAACGGGAAAGACGCCGACTTCAAGTCGGTCAGTGATGAGCTGTTGACCGTTTCCATGTTTGGCGATCACCGCGTCGTCATTGTCGAAGACGCTGACGATTTCGTTTCAAAGAACCGACCGCAGCTGGAACGTTACGTCGAGAAGCCTTCAAAGAAGGCGACGCTGATTCTGGACGTAAAGTCGTGGCCCAAGAATACGAAGCTCGCGAAGAAGATCGTCACGTCCAAGGGGCTCACGCTGGAATGTTCTGAGCTAAGCGGCGCGGCGTTGTATCGATGGATCTCTGACGTTGCGGAATCTGAGTTCGAGAAGAAGCTTTCAAAAGACGCGGCTTCAGCGATGGTGCAACTTGCTGGTTCCAGCCTTGGACTGTTGAGGCAGGAAGTGGAGAAGCTGGCAAACTACGTTGGCGATCGCGAACGCATCACACCAGAAGATGTTCGAACACTGGTTGGTGGCTGGAAGGCCGAAACCACCTGGGTCATGCTTAACGCCGCACGGGATGGGCAGATTGGTCACGCGTTGGAATGCTTGGATCAGCTATTTGCCGCTGGCGAAGCTCCTCAGCGTTTGCTGGGCGGCTTGAACCACACCTTCCGAAAAATCGCCATGGCAACAGAAGGTTCTCGTGGTGGCAGACCACTGAGTGCGGCGTTAAAGAATGCGGGGGTTTACTATCGCGATGCGGGAGCTGTCGAAAAGTATTTGCGACGCATCGGGAGACCCAGGGCGGAGATGATCTTGCATCGATTGGCCAAGGCAGATCGCAACATGAAGGGTGGTACTCGGGTTCCTGAACGCATTCAGTTAGAACAGCTGTTGGTCATTATCTCCGGGGCAAAGTCATGAGCAACTCGCCGCCGTTCCGACCCTACACCGAATACGTAGAGCTTCCCGCCGACGAAATGGTACGCCGCGCGAAGGAATTCCATGCGACGCTTGCTCGACGCCGCACGATTCGTGAGTTCTCCGATCGACCGGTTCCAAAACAGCTTATCGAAGACTGCATCGCTGCCGCACGATTGGCTCCGAGTGGCGCGAACCAGCAACCGTGGCATTTTGCGTGCGTCAGCGATCCGGAAATTAAGCGCAAGATTCGGATCGCTGCGGAAGAAGAAGAACGCGAGTTTTACGAACGCCGCGCATCCGACGAGTGGTTGAACGCACTTCAACCTTTCGACACGGACGCCAACAAACCGTTCCTCGAAACCGCACCGTGGCTCATCACGATTTTTGGTCAGACGTACGGCGTGAACCCTGATGGCACGAAGGCAAAGCACTACTACGTTCAGGAATCTGTCGGCATCGCAACCGGCTTTCTCATCGCCGCGCTTACAGCCGCTGGCCTGGGAACGCTGACCCATACACCCAGCCCAATGAAATTCCTGGGCGACATACTGCATCGCCCGGCAAATGAGCGAGCCTACGTATTGCTGGTTGTGGGCTTTCCTGCCGAGAACGTGTCGGTTCCAGACATTTCTAAAAAAAGCGACGAAGAAACCGTCTCGTGGCATGGTTAACACCTGTGCGGCAGCACGAAGTCCAAACCCGCGACCTTGCGCATTCTGCATGAGCGGTGCAGTTGAACACTTGCTTGCTGCGACATGGAGAAGAAATGTCGCATTTTCAGGGACCGACGGGTAACCTGAAGTGTGCAGTCTGCAGGACACCCTCGTAGATGTTCTCTTTGGGGAACAACGATCAGCGAAGTGTCTGGCCGATATCAACCCGGAGGAAGCCTTTGAGCAGCCAACGTTCGATCGACCTTAGTCGCCGCCTGTTCTCGGTAAGTATGCTCGCGATACTGACCGCTTCTCTTCTCGCTCCAGAGGCTCAAGCCCAAAGGCGACTCGGCAAACCAGGGCTCGGCAACTCCGGGCTTGGTAACCGTAACATGAGCCCTCCGGCTGGTCAGTCGAAGAAGCAAGAGAAGAAGAAATCCGCGAGCAAAGTTCCGCGAGGAAGCGGTCAGTCACCCTATCCAGACCCCAAGGGTGTCGATCCTGCGAAACGGGCATCAGCCAAAGCGTCGGCAAAGAAGATCGACGCGATGATTAAGGCGGCTCAGCGTCGGAACAATATCGAACCGAACCCGCCGCTCAACGATTCGCAGTTCGTCCGTCGAGCTTACGTTGAGATCACGGGGACAATCCCGTCGCTCAAAGACAGCTACACATTCATCAAAGATAAGGACGCCGCCAAACGAGAAAAGCTAATCGACAAACTGATTAGTTCTGAAGGCTACGTCAGTACAAACTTCAACTACTGGGGAAACCTGTTCCGAATCCGTGATCGGCTCGCGAACAATAACACCAACGTCATCTCTCAGCCGTACCATGACTGGATCAAGACATCGATCCGCAAAAATACCCCTTACGACAAATGGGTGAAGGAGATGCTGACTGCCGACGGAAAGATCTGGGACAACCCCGCCGTTGGCTTCCTGCTACGTGACTCCGGAATGGAACTCGACTCCGTGGACCACATGGTTCGCACATTCCTCGGAACACAAATCGGCTGCGCGCAGTGTCATGACCATCCCTTCGACGAATGGACGCAGAAGCAATTTTACCAAATGGCTGCCTTCATGTACGGCACCCGAACGCGTCGTTACGGCGGCGACAAGATGTACGGCAAAAACCCAGTTAGCCGCGTCCGCGCGGAGATGAAGGAAATCGATCCGGACTTCAATACCGGTGGCGACTTCAATCGCATTCTGCAGACGAACTTCTACACAGTGTTTGATCAGCCCGGACGTCGCCTGCGGTTGCCACACGACTACCAATACGACGACGCGAAGCCAAAGTCTGTCGTCAATCCGGCGGTCATTCTTGGCAAGCCGGTGAAGATCAAAAAAGGGCAGCCACCACGCGATGCTTTGGCTGATTGGTTGATTGCTCCCGACAATCCACGATTCGCCAAGACGATTGCCAATCGGCTCTGGGCAAAGTCGATGGGTGTTGGACTAATCGAGCCGATCGATGACATTCAGTCTGACAGCCAGGCTTCTATTCCAGCACTGATGAAGTTCCTGGAAGAAGAGATTGTCCGACTGAACTTCGACATGAAGGAGTTCATGCGGATCATCTACAACACACGAACGTGGCAACGTCAGGCAACACCGGGCGCGGTCAATCCGCTTGAGCCTTACTACTACCCAGGCCCAACGCTTCGACGTATGACATCCGAACAAATTTGGGATTCGCTGCTGACACTCGCTGTCTACAACGTCGACTCTTTCCGACGCACCGACTTCAGCGAAGTGAAAAACGTAGTGGACGTCAATCTAAAAGATGTCTCGGCGGAAGAGATCAAGAAGCGAGCGGAAGAGTTCAAAGAGAAGTACAGCACGGGCGCGATGCGAAAAGAAGATCGCGAACACTCGTACAAAGGCATGACCCTCGCCCGCGCGTCGGAATTGCCGATTCCTGTTCCGGCAAATCACTTCCTGCGACAGTTCGGACAGGGCGATCGCGAACTCATCAATACCGCATCGACAGACGGGTCTGTCAGCCAGGTACTCACGATGTTTAACGGTCAAATCACTCACATGATGCTGGAGAACGGTTCTGTCATTTACGACAACGTGATGCGCGGAACCTCAATGCGTAACCGGGTCGAAATAGTCTTCTTGAGCATCCTGAATCGGTTCCCAACCAAAGCCGAGATGAAGATCGCTCAGGAAGAAATCATGGTTAACCGCAAGAAGGCGGGAGCTGGCTTCGGCAACGTGATCTGGGCGTTGGTGAACACGAAAGAGTTCTTGTTCATCCAGTAAACCAGCACACCACGATAAGTCCACTGCATCCTCACACCACCTCGAGGAAACGATATGAGCAACGCATTCGCAGGCTTCGAAGATCAGTCACGTCGTCACTTTATGGCTCGCGTCGCCAAAGGCTGCCTTGGGGTCAGTGTGCTTCCGATGGCTGGTTCTCTCGCGACGATGAAGCCACCAGCGGAGAGCGGTGCGAAGCACTTGATTTACCTGTTCATGCAGGGAGCCATGTCTCACCTCGACACGTTCGACACCAAGCCCGGTGCCGAAACGCAGGGTGAAACCGAAAGCATCTCGACGTCGATCCCCAGCGTTGCCTTCGGCGGTTCACTACCAGGCCTTGCAAAACGAGCCAACCAATTGGCTGTCGTTCGCTCCATGACCACCGAAACCGGCGCACATGAGCAGGGACAGTACCTGATGCGAACCAGCTACAAACCCATCGGTTCTATCCGTCACCCATTCATGGGTGCGTGGCTGCACAAGGTGAAGGGGAAGAAAGCCAAAGATCTGCCAGGCAGCGTGATCGTCGGCGGGGCGAACCGACACCCCGGCGCGGGATATCTTCCAGCGGACTTCGCCCCCGCCCCCGTTGGCAGTGCGGCAGCCGGTCTTCAGAATACACGATCGCCTGGATACTTGAAGAACGACCAACTTGATAAACGCCTTCGTCTTACCAAGAAGTTCGAACGCGAGTTCCGTAAGAAGTACACGCATCGTGAAGTTCAAGCGTACCTCGACTACTACAACGAAGCTGTCAAATTGCTGAAGAGTAAGGACCTTATCGCCTTCGATATCAAGAAGGAAAAGAAAGAGGTTCGCGACAGCTACGGCAACAACCGGATCGGCCAAGGCTGCCTGCTGGCAAGACGACTGGTTCAAAAGGGAGTTCGCTGCGTCGAAGTCCAATACGGAAGCTGGGACCATCATCGTGACGTCTTCACCACACTTCCCGACCGTGCCGGAGAATTGGACAAAGCTGTCTCTGCGCTTCTGGACGACCTGAACGCGTCTGGCCTGATTAAGGACACGATGATCGTCATCGGGACAGAGTTTGGTCGCACACCAAAGATCAACCAAAACGCCGGTCGCGACCATCACCCAGGAGCATTTAGCTGCGTCCTGGCTGGCGGTCCGGTGAAAGGCGGAACCATCTACGGCAAGACCGACAAAACAGGTATGTCTGTCGAAGAAGACGGCATTTACCCCGCCGATTTGAACGCCACGATCGCCCACGGTCTCGGCCTGCCGGTGACTCAGGAGTTCAAATCTGACACTGGTCGCCCCTTCAAAATCGCACACGAAGGCGAGGTCATTAAGGACCTTCTGAATCGTTCTGCATGATTGGGTTCTCACTTCAGTCTTGAGTGAACAACCACATTGCGCCACGGGTCTGTCGATGACGCGTGACGAATTCGTTCATTCCGTTAGACAACTTTCTGCCCATCAAACATCCATTCTGTGTACCAACGTGACTGGAGTGGTTGTCTTAGAATGATGGTTGCGGCGGTTTTGTGTACCGCGTCTCTCTTGTTCCGCATCGGTCCTCGTCTGCCACAACCACCACACGTGACGGCGGAGCACGGCTGGCACTGGTGACGAACATCAGCGGCTTCTCGGACGAAGACTCAAATGACATACCTGACTGAAAACCCGTGGCCCCTGACTGCGATGTTTGGCATCTTCGCCATGTTCTTTGCATGGAGCGCGATGCGGTCTGGCCAGAAATCGATGAAGGGCATGGCGATCATTGCTCTGCTGCTGGCGTTCGTCCCACCAATTGTTGATCGGATGATTGAAACAGATCGCGAAGTGCTCACAAAACACTTGTCAGACCTGCGCGATGCGGTTGTCGCGGGTGACGTCAGCGCTGCTCTTCAGTTTGTCGATGGCGGTGACAACCTGCCCGGTTCAGCACGAGAGCAAATCGAGAGTGGGATGGCGAAGGTTGACGTGCAGGACAATCTTCGAATCAAGGGCATCAAGATTGATGTCAAAGACAAGCAGGCCACCAGCGACTTCCGCGCGAACGGAACGGTCGATGTGAAGAATTACGCGGATGGTCGCCATGTCGCGACTCGCTGGCGGCTTACCTGGGATAAACGCGGTAGCGATTGGAAGGTTACCCTCATTGAACGGCTCGACCCGGTTCGAGGTGAAGTGATGGGTGTGTTCGAATCGGCCCCGTAGTCGGCGATTCAAAGCAGTGGATTGCTATGCGAAACGAATTCGACGACCATCCCGAGAACTTGTTACTTGGAAAGAAAACAAATGAAGCGTATCTCAAATCTGCTGTGTGCCGCATTCCTGTCCTTGGGCGTTGCAGTCACGCTGTCCGGTTGTGCTGAACCAGATGCAACCGATTCGACAGACACATCGGCTGCTGCCAAAGACGATCACGGCCACGGCGAAGACGGTGATCACAGCCATGATGATGATCACGGCGATCACAGTGAAGACGGCAAATAGGTTCTGACAAGTCAGTTCAGCCAATCAGAAGCCCGGTCAGCCAACCACTGCCACCGGGCTTTTGTACGCGCGGGATTGGAGAGACGAAGATGAAGATTGAACACCTTGCTTTGAATGTTCCCGACGCCACAGCATTGGCAAAGTGGTACGTCGAACACCTCGGACTCGTAGTCAGGCGCAGTTCATCTGACGAACCATGGGCACACTTTCTGGTCGATGACTCGGGCCAGATGATGCTTGAGCTGTACACGAATAAGTCTGTTGAAATCCCAGACTACGCCAGCATTCCACCCGAAAATTTGCACCTCGCATTTGCGTCTGACGACCCAACTGCAGACGCCAAACGCCTGTGTGCGGCAGGGGCCACAATGGTGGTCGAATCAGAGGAAGCTCCCAATGGCGACGCTTTTGCGATGGTACGAGATCCATGGCAAATACCGGTTCAATTCGCCAAACGAACGGAATCGCTTTTGGACTGACGGTCGCTCACTCAAGGTCAGACTCGCGTAACCAGATCATTGGTGAACTAGTCCACTGGCCAGTCGCGATCTTCTTGGGCTTACCTCCATCTGACCAAGACAGGTTCTTCGGGACGTTCACAACTCCGAAGTGGCGATTGTTGACGGGCGCCAGCCAGACAGCCTGTTTACCGTCGGGCGAGACGAATATCTCCTGACGGTTCACCTTTTTCGCAAGTCGATGTTTTACGGCAAGAAGCATCGGTCGGTGCTTGTCCCCGGAAGTACTGAATAATGCTGACAAGCTCCTGTCGGGAACTGCTTCCTGCTCACTGACATCGATCCGATAGTTCGTATCTATTCCACGAATCATCAGTTGCGAGTCGGCTCTACGCCAAAGCTGGTTACCGAACCAAGGCGACCATGATGACGCTGGCACTTCGCAAATCGTTGTCCTTTTCAACGTCGCAGCGTTCACTGAAACGACTTGAATCCGCTGGTTCCCAACGGCACGAATGCCTGGCTGCTGATCTGGCACCTTCGCCGGCGTTGCCATCATTAGGGTTGAAGGATCGGTCCACAATAAATGGGGGCCGGCAATATGGTCACCTGCCCCAGTAATTGTGGTCGTTCCATCGAATATTCCGAGCAGTCGTTTTTGGAAGCTTGCTCCTTTTGAGAGAGCAATAACATTCACTTCGAACCGATCATGCCACGATGATTGCTTGTCCTGTTCAGCGATCGTGGCAATAGCGAGCCAACAGCTGTCGGGAGAGATAGCGATTGAAGAATGCCCAAAGCCGCCCATCGTTGGAAGGCGATCCTTTCGTCCTCGAAAGATGAGCGATTCCTTCCCGGTTTCTATATCGAATTGACGAACCATGGTTGTGGATGGAACAGCAAAGATCAGGCGACTTCGCGTTCGATCAATCACAACGGATTCAGCACGAGCGTTTACGTAGGTCGCGTCACCAGACGACAAATCAACAATCTGAATCTGTGCGGGCCCAGAATTAATCACCGCTTTTCCATCTACACAGCCACC
>JBGCDN010000493.1:0-5310 GCA_045105495.1 Planctomycetaceae bacterium | reverse complement strand
TTCGAGCCAATAGCTTGTCTCTTCTAGTTCCTGATGTCCGCCTGCCAACTTGCTGACGAACTCGGCTGTGGAGCGGGCGCGGGTCGCTTCCCGGTAGTGTGCTCCGACGGACGTTCCGGATCTCAATAGTTGCTTTCCCATAACCTGAGCTTCTGTTGGCTTAGGTAAATTGGAATACAGCCGAATTACTCTCAGCGAGAACTCTTTCGTTCGCTGTTTAAGATCTTTCATCCTTCCGCCTTCACCCTCTTAATACACGTACACAAACTCATTCGAATTCAACAACAACAAACAAACATCCGCCAGCGCTCTTGTTTCCGCATCCACGGTCCCTGGTTTGGCTCCCGGTTTGTAGTCTTCATAGACATTCAGCCATTCCTGGAACGTAAATGGTTCGCCCGTGAATTCTTCGACCAGGGAACGAGTGACGTACTTTGGGTACTCGATCTTTCTGGGTTTGTTCTCGGTGTGATACCCGCGCATCTCGGTGTAGTAGTCGGCGAGTGACTTTGCTTCGGTGTCAGTTGGGTTGCGGCCAAAGACAAGATTGATGGCTCGCTTGATTTGAGCCGCATGGTCGCCTTTGTTTTCCTCAATCAATCGCAGAGCGAAGTTGATGGATCGGTCGGTGACGGTGTCGCTGTTCATCAGCGTGAATGCCTGAGGTGACACGGCTGCGGAATCGCGTGACTCGCAGCTTTCGTTTGGATTTGGTTGGTTCAGGATTTCCAGCATTGGGTCGGCCTGACCTCGAACGCGATAGGCGTAGATTGTTCGCCGATTCCGTTCGTCGGGGGTTCTCGATGGCTGATGAGCTGGTGCGATCGAGAACTGAATCATGCGGGGTTGAAGAGCGACCTCCATGTTGATCTCCGGCATGATGGGAACACCACCCATTTCGGTGTTGAGTTCACCGCTGACAAATAGCATCGAATCGCGGAGTTCTTCGGCAGTGAGACGACGCGGCGTGAAACGAGCCAGAAGCTTGTTGTTCGGATCGACGTTGTCGAGTTCTTTCTGGTTTGGATGTTTACCCGATCGCTTGTAAACGTTGGACGTCATGATCAGCCGATGCAGTCGCTTCACCTTCCACCCATGCGCGATGAAGTCTGCGGTCAGCCAGTCCAGCAATTCCGGATGCGTCGGCTTGCCGCCTTTGCCTCCAAAGTTGTTTGGCGTATCGACAAGACCTTTCCCAAAGTGGTAGTGCCAAACTCGATTCACAAACGATCGTGCGGTGAGTGGGTTCTTGTCGTTGGCAATCCACTTAGCCAGGGCGATGCGGCGGCCTTCGATTTCGTTCGGAAGAACAAATGGATCGTCACCAGAAGCAGAAGGCAATTGCGTTCCACTGAGAACGCCAGGGACCACCGGTTCTCCCTTCGCATCCAGCGCGCCGCCGGTGAAGATGAACGATTGTGGTTGCCAGTTTTTCTTCGTTCCTTTCTTTCGCATCTTGCGAGCATTCAGGTACTGGTCTTGTCCGTTGTAGACGCTCTGAACCATCGGTTCGAAGCGTTCCATGCGCCGTTCCCAGATCCAGCAGTCCTGTTCGCGAACCTTCAACCTGCCTTGCTCTTCGGGGCTCAAGCCGCAGTGTCGTGGTGGCTTTTGGTCTTCCGGATCATCTTTTCGTGCGTTGTTGTTCTTGTAGGGAAGGTTGTGCTCTGCGTACCAACGCTTGGCTTCTGCTTCTCGCTTCGCATGCAACGCGTCGCGCTTTTGGGTGGCGTAGTCGAGTAGCTGTTTGACCAGTTTCTTTTTCTGGTCGAGACCTTCCCGGTTCTCCTCAGGCAGGAATTTGGCTTTGACTTCGGCCGGCTGCGTGGCGGAGAACGCGGCGTACATGCGGTAGTAGTCGCGGGTTGGGATTGGGTCGAACTTGTGGTCGTGGCACTTGCAGCATCGCATCGGCATTGAGAGGAACGCCTGACCGACATTGTGAACAAGATCGTCGCGATAGATTTGACGAATCTCTTCCTGCGGGATCATCGCAGTTCCGAACGGACCCATGCGAAGGAACCCGGTGGCAACGAGAAGCTCCGAGGAAGGCTGAAGCTGCTTTTTCTGCCCTCCGCCTTCATCCTTCCTCCTTCGCGCAGCCAGTTCGTCGCCAGCGATTTGTTCGACGATGAAGTCTCTGTAGGACTTGTCGTTGTTGAACGAGCGAATGACGTAGTCGCGGTATCGCCAGGCGTTCGATCGTTCGTAGTCGTTCGAGAAACCTGATGTGTCTGCGTATCGAACGACATCCAGCCAGTGTTGAGCCCAGCGTTCGCCATAGTGATTGCTGTCCAGCAGTCGAGTGATGAGATTGTCCCACGCTTGTTGCGGGTTCTTATTCCACGACTGGAAGAAGTTGTAGTAGTCCGTCGGAGACGGAGGGAGTCCTGTTAGGTTATAGGAGGCTCGACGCATTAACGTCTTCGGGTCTGCTTGCGGTGCTGGTTCCAGTCCGGCCTGCTTCAGCTTTCGATCGACGAAGAAGTCCACCGGATGCTGCCCGTCCTTCTTCATGCCAACGACATCCACCGGCTTCAGCGGTTGGAACGCCCAGATGTCTTCGGGTTGATAACGGCGATACGTCCATTCGTCAGCAAGCCCGCCGCTGGTGTCGACGATCACTCCGTCGTCATTTTCTTTGACGGACCATTCCGCCTTTCGAATCTTCTCCTGAACCTCATCACCCGGCCAAGGTGCGCCGGCTTTGATCCAGGCGTGGATGTAGTCGGTTTGCTTTTTGGTCAGCTTGTCGTTTTCCTTCGGCGGCATCTCCAAACCGTCCCACATAACGGCTTGGTATAGCGGGCTGGCAGTCGGATCGCCGGGAACCAGCGCGGGTTCTTCTGACTCACCGCCTTTGAGAGTTCCTTGGCGAGTTCGCATATCGAACTCGCCCTTGATGTCATCAGCCTTGTCGCCGTGACATGCCAGACACTTCTCTTTGAGGATGGGCAGAACCCGCAGCGTGAACAACCGATTCGAATCCGATTCTTGCGCGAAGGCAGGTTGTCCAACACACGAGACCAGGACAGCCATCACGACGCTGCGAATCATCAGAGGTTGAGCCCGATTCGCGACTGGTTCCGACAAATGTTGACGTGCTTCGATGGAGCTTGAAGGAACAGCCTTCATCATTCGAAATTCCTTGTTCAACATTCGATATTCTTCTTCACTTCGCCCGGGCATTATGGCTTCCCGTTTTCGTATATCGTTGCAATCTCATCCGATGACAGAGCTGCTTTGAAAAGAGCGAACTCATCAATACGACCGTTGAGGTTTCGAATTGCAAAGCGTTCGTCCGGTTGCGTGGGGGCGGCCCAGTTGCCCAGAGACGCTGTTCCAATTCGAGTCGTTTCGGCTAACTTCTGCCGTGGGATCTTGTGTTCGCTGAGAACCGTGCCATTCAGGTAGTGCGTGATGCTGGCGGAATCGACGTCGTACACCGTCGCAAGATGCAGCCAACGGCCGCTTAGCGATGGGTTCCAAAACGGTTCAGACAAGGCTTTGAAGTCGCGTAAGTTGGATTGTTTTTGGGCGACAGGACGCACCGAAAAATACAGCTGTCCGCTTTCCAGAATCTGCCAATGCGGTTCGCCTTTGTTGTAGTTGTCTGTCAGGAACAGCGAGTTGAATCGCCTGTCAAGACTGTCGATCCGAACCCAAGCCGCAAATGTCAGCGATGAGAACTCACCGGGAATCTGTACGCGAACTCGATCGGCCGGACGCTTGAATTCCAACGACGTTTTCTCCGGCCAGCGTCCGGATGTTGTTCGTGCTCCGACAATCGCACCGTCCAGATCGTGGTTGGCGGGTTGAAGGCTTGCCAGCAGTCGGCGGTCGTTGACCTCGGCGCGGTCGAAGGTGTGGAGCGTGATGAGCCGTTGGTCAGTTCGTAGAGTCTCAGTCCAGGTCTTCCAGCGTTGGTACTTTGCCGAGCGACTATCTTTGGCCTTGGTTTCGAGCGAGGCGACATCGATGAACGTTTCAGGATCGACTTCTGTTTCTGCGTAGTCGCCATCTGCCGAACGCAAGATGGCCTGCCCCGTCGTTAGGTTCCGTATTTCGGAGTCGCCATCGTGGAGTTCCACTTCGCCGTCAAACACTTGCACGTTGGCTGCTCCGTCGGACACAGAGAGCCCAAACTCAGTCCCGAGATCCACGACGTTCATCTCGCCAGCCACAATCGTGAAACCGCGAGCCGCGGGAGGGACCTGTGCTCGTAATCGTCCAGAGTGAATTCGAGCTCGGGTTGCTGACTCGAGTTCCAACTCTGCCGGTCCCTGAATAATGACCGTCGCGCCGCAGAAGAATTCGACTTGAGCCAATCCGGATTCGAGAACGAGGCGACCGGGTGATACGGCATCGCCTGCTGCGATCGGTTGTTGTCTTTCGTTCCACTTGGCATCGACAGTGCGCGTGACGACGGCGATACCAGACGCCGTGTTTTCTCGGGTTGGCGATGGTGCCTGGACTGCAGTTGTTGTCGGTGCGTTTTGTGATTCGAGTACGACCAACCGGGTGGCGAGTACGACAACGGCCACACCAGCCGCGATCAACCAACCGTTCCAGAGGGTGCGTCGTTGAGTGGTTGATGGCGGTGTTCGAACCGGTTCAACCGTATGGCTGGTGTTCGCTTCAACGTGAAGGCTTGCAGTCAGGACCTGCAACTTTACGAAGTGCTGTCTGGCTGATTCGTCGGATCGAAGAATCTCGCGCACGCGGTTGATGCCGGATTCGTCAAGAGTTCCGTCTTCCCAATCGAGAAGCAGCAGCTCGAGTTCTTCAAAGCGCTCAGAGCTCATCGATAACCCTCCGCCGCCATGCGTCTATCGACACACTCTGCCAACTGCCGCCGGGCACGCATGAGCGCGACTTTCACGGCGCTGATGGATCGCCCTGCGGTGTTTGCGATATCAGCAACAGACGCCGCTTTCGTGTAGCGTTCGAAGATCAGCTCACGCGACGATTGCGGCAATCCTTCCAAACATCCTCGCAGCGCTTCACGGACGTCTTCCAGCCTGCTGCTGGCACTGGCGACTTCTTCGCAGAGCGTTTCGGCAAGGTCTGCGTCTAAAAGAACGCGGTCTCGTTTCTTGTCTCGCAGGTTGGCGAGAACCTGGAATCTCGCGATCCCAAATGCCCACGGGAGAAACGGACGCGACGAGTCGAATTCGTCAATCTTCCGCCACAGAACGAGGTTGGTTTCCTGAACAACGTCCGCCGCCTGCGAGTGGCTTCCAAGCAGCGAGTAGATGTACCCGTACAGCCGATTTTGGCTTTCGGTCAAATGCTGGACAAATTGTTCGT
>JBGCDN010000492.1:0-5868 GCA_045105495.1 Planctomycetaceae bacterium | reverse complement strand
ACCCACAGGCAGGACTGTTCCCGCAAATCCGCCTGAAGCGTGACGATTACAGCGTCGGCACCTTCAACTTTGGTGTCAACTGGGCCTTCTAAGGAAACTTCCAGTTCCATCGGGTGCGGCAATGTTGGGATGGTGTTTACGTGAGGCCCACTGCCATGAGACCGGTTTAAGAGTCTCTTAAACCCGAGCAGTGATCACTGAGAATTGAACATTTGCGAATGACAATTCTCAGTGAAGCGTTGCGGCATAAGCCTGTTGCTGACTGCTCGCTGAAGTGGGAGTCAGCGATTCGCAGCTCGAGACCTCTGGCACAGCGGACAGAAGAACGTCGATCGCTGTGCTTGAACGATTCGTTCAATCGTGCCGTTCTTGCATGATTTGCACGCTTGTCCGGCTCGAGCGTAAACAAGATGCTCGTTCTGGTAGCCACCATCTTTGTTCAGAGCGTTGCGGTAGGTTCCATCGCCAAGCGTTGAACCTTCATAGCGGATCGCTTTTTGTAGAACCGCCAGTGTGTGTTTCGCAATCCGCTTGAGCTCCGCTGTCGTCAAATCTCTGGCTGGTGTATCAGGTGGAATCTTGCAGAGGTGCAGAATCTCACTGGCATAGAGGTTCCCGATCCCCGCCACCAACTTCTGATCCAGCAGCGCGACTTTGATTGGTCGGGTGGTGCGTTCTCGAACAACCTTCCAATCGTCAAGCGTCATTTCCAATGCGTCTGGGCCGAAGCGTCCGCCAAGGAGTTCAGTCTCGTACTCTTCGGCTGTGTAAATCGAGACCGTCCCCAAGCCACGACGATCCCAGAACCAAAGTGAATCCGTGGGTTCCGACTCTCTCTCAAGAACCCACTCGAATCGCAGATGACCTCGGCTGGGTGGATCTGCCAACAGCATGAGCCCTGTCATACGCGGTTCGATGGCTATTCGATCACCATTTCCCAGCTCAATAACAACACGTTTTGCGAAGCGAGTGACGCCGACGACCGTTGCTCCGCGGCAACGCGCCTGCAGGTTCCTCAGGTTCGGACGAACCATGATTGGCCGACAAGAGCACCGGCATTTCCGCAATTGCGTGATCGTGCAGCCTTCCACATGCTCGCGAATCCCGCGAACCATCGTCTCGACCTCAGGTAATTCCGGCATAACACGTCCAAACCTTCACTTCCGCGACCAGCACCCCAGCGGCATTGGCTAAACACACCCTTGTGTCCCGGTCAGACCGCAGATTCTCGCTCTGCCATGCGGAATACGCGATCGCTGCTTCGATCTCAAGCCTCAGACTCCACACCAGGTTCAGGCGGAATCTTCTTGACGAACGACGTATCGGCGACGATGCTTATTAGTGCATTTCTCGCGAGAACCTCTTCACCGAGGTTCAGGGGCCCACAGAGCCTCTTTCAATCTGGCCATTCAGGCTCTCAACTGCCGCTGCGTGCGGGCGAAGGAGACGCAGATGCTGGTAACACACCAGGCAACTCGACTTGTATGTAAGACCCTCGTGTTCGCGATGCTGGTCGGTTCCGTCACAACATCACTGTTCGCGCAGGATATCAACCTGAACGACGCTGACTTTGCGAAGAAGCCGGAACCCGCAGCGAAAAAACAGCTGACTCGCGGAGATCTGGTTCGCGAACAACTGGCAGCTGGCGAGTTTGGCCCAGCCATGCAAACAGCGAAGGCCGCCAAGAACCCCGTCGAACAAGCAGAGCTCGTGCAGATGGTTGCTAAGGCTCAGACAGACGATGGCGACTTCGGCGCGGCGATGAATTCCATGAAGTCAGTGCCTCGAAGCGCACTCAAGAAGAAGGAAGATGAAAAGGGTCTTCTTGGTGGAGCGGCACTTGCCGACTTCAACACCTTGATGAACCTGATTCGAGAACAAACTCGACCACCAGCGCTCTGGCAACAGGACGACGGTGAAGGTGGAACAATGTCTCCGTTCCCGAACGGCGTATTGGTTGAACCGGGTGGAATCATCCGAGCCGCAAGCAAGCTGGAAACCGCTGGCCGCTTGAACGATCTGGTCAACCGTGCTCGTCGAGCCGACCTTAGTGCTGAGATGGCAGAACAGACTGATCTCCGGTTCCTGTCGCTCCGGCGATTGGAAGAAGCTGCGAGCCAACGCGTGGCAGCCGGACTACCAGTCCTCGAAACCATGCGAAACATGGGCGGACTTGTCCGACTGCGTTACGTGATGGTTCTTCCCGAAGAACAAGACATCATCATCGGCGGACCGGCCGAACCATGGCGGTACGACGAAACCGGACAGCCTGTCGGCGAAAAAACAGGTCGCCCAACTCTTCAGCTAGACGACCTCGTCACGGTACTTCGAACCTTCTCACAGAGTGGCTCTCGAGGCTTCATGTGTTCGATCGATCCACGACCGGAAGGCATGAAGAAGATTACCGAGTACGTGACCCGAACTAACAAGACTGGCGTTCGCAACATCAATAGCTACACCCAGACGCTTAAGAAAAAGCTGGGCATGCAGGACGTACGGCTTCAGGGCATCGCGTCAGATTCCCGCGTGGCTCGCGTCATCGTTGAAGCTGACTATCGCATGAAGATGATTGGCGTTGGCAAGCTGAAAGGCGTCGCTGGCATCAAGAGTTTCTTTGATCTCGTGCCGCAGTCTCAGGACGAAGCACCTGATTCCATCGATGCTCTGCGTTGGTGGCTGACTATGAAGTACGACGCGATTCTTCACAACGAAGACCGCACCGCGTTCGAATTCAAGGGTTCTTCGGTTCTCTGCCAGTCAGAGAATCAACTGGTGACTGAGCAAGGCAAGCGAATTGCAACGGGCAAAGCAGAACCGATTAATCGTCAGTTCGCAGAGCTATTCACGAAGCATTATGAACAGCTGGCAGCCCGAGACCTCGCGTTCGCTGACCTGCAGAACGTTTTTGACCTCGCCTTGGTTGCGGCATTGATCTTCGACGAGCGACTAGATGCTCAGATCGGTTGGGACAGAGGAAGCTTCGCGACGAACGGTTCTTTCCAAACCGTGGCCTACGAAGCACCTCGACAGGTCGAGTCTGTTGTGAACCACAAGCGAATGAAAAACGGCGAGTACGTTATTCAGGTCGCTGGTGGAGTCAGCGGCGACATGATGAGCGTCGTGAAGGACGAAGAAAAACGAGTTGCTGCCGAAGTCGTACCAATCACAAGTGTCCGCCCAGCAGAATCGGTTCCTGCAAACCGATGGTGGTGGAACGCGAAGTAATATTCACCTAGTTCACTTCGCAAAGAAGCCGCGCGAATGATACCGAGACGCTGGAAGCCCTCGCTCATTCTGTCGCGGCTTTTTCGCGCGCCTCAGGATGCGGGCGGGAAGACAAAGTTCATCCTGCTGGCGAAGCAGCGCAGTGGTTCAACTTGGGTGATTGATTTGCTCAACAGTCACCCGGATGTGGTTGGTTATTCTGAGCTGTTCGATTACGAATGCTGGGACAACCGCGAGCTCGTGGGTGGTTCGAACTGCATGAACTGGAACACCTTCGTCGCCCAGTTTCATGGGAACCAAGGTCGCGAACCGAATAGAGCCGAACAGGTGCGGCTGTACCCGGAGTTCCTTAGCAACCACGCTTTCGCAAGCGAATCGGCGAAGGCTGTCGGGTTCAAGTTGATGTACAACCAGGCGATTTCACATCCCGCGATTCCACGGTATTTGCAACGACACCGCGTTCACTGCATCCATCTGATTCGCCACAACCTCCTTGATGGAATTGTGTCACAGGAAGCAGTCGCGAACCGTGGGTTTGCTCACGCGGGCACGAAGGCTCAGTCGCAAGCAACGACCATCGATCCAACTTCTCTTGTGATGCGTCTCAAACGCCGAGCGTCAGACATCGCTGCGGCTCAAGCCTTTGCGAAATTCCTAAATCTCCCCACGCTTGAGTTGTCTTACGAATCGCTCTGTGAAGATGCTTCCACAATCGAGAACGTTCTTGGATTCCTCGGCGTGGACGACAGCAAGTCTGGTCTCACCTCAAAGCTTCGCAAGATGAGCGGCAGCAGTCATACAGAGACGATCGCGAATTACGAAGCCGTTGCCGAACAGTTGAGTGGAACCCAATTCGAATCGCTACTCCGACCGTAACCACTAACGTGGCTACGGTATCATTCGTCAAACTGCGAGAAACCGCTTCAACAAGTCCACACCTTCGGGGGAGAGGAAACTCTCCGGATGAAACTGCACACCAAACGTTGGCAGCGTAGCGTGCTGCAGCCCCATAACTTCGCGTGCGTGGTCAATGTCGTCTGTCCATGCAGTCATCTGCAGATCAGCAGGCAACGATTCCTCTGGAACCACCAAGCTGTGATACCGCGTCGCTTCGAATGGCTCGCTTAACCCTGCAAAGACACCCTGCCCTTTATGGTGGATCATGGATGTCTTCCCGTGCATCAACCGATCGGCTCTAACAACTTTGGCTCCGTAGACCTCGGCGATACTTTGGTGTCCAAGACATACGCCCAGAACCGGACAGATTGGCCCGAAATGAGCCACCACTTCTTTCGAAAGACCCGCTTCGCTCGGCGTACAGGGTCCAGGCGAGACAATAATCCGATCGGGTTTCAAAGCTTCGATCTCAGCAATCGACAGCGCGTCGTTGCGTTCCACCCGAATATCAAGAGAACCGTCAATCTCACCTAGCCGCTGGACCAGATTGAACGTGAACGAATCGTAGTTGTCTAAGACGAAAATCATTCGCGGATTGTAGGCCACTTGCGCCGTTCACAAAAGCTGTTCCACCGACTTCCGGAATGCGGGACAGGGCCACCCGCCGAGCCTATACTTGCTCGACCTTAAGAAAGAGAAGCTTCATGTCTGACAACGACTTCAAAGACCTGCTGGAAACATTCGACAATCCACATCCGAATCGCGACTACGTCATCGAAACGGTCTGCCCTGAGTTCACAGCGGTTTGCCCGAAGACAGGCCAGCCCGACTACGGCACCATTGTCATCACCTACATCGCCGACGTGAAGTGCTTTGAACTCAAGTCACTGAAGATGTACCTGCAACAGTACCGCAACCACGGCGCGTTTCATGAGGATGTGACGAACCTGATTCTGAACGACCTTGTGTCAGTCACAAATCCCCGATGGATGCGCATCGACGGGCGATTCAACCCGCGTGGTGGCATTCGCACCAACGTGATGGTCGAACACAGGGCGGACGACTACGAAGGACGCCCCGGCAAGCTTCTGCGACGGGCTCGTGGAGTGAACCGAGACTAGTCGGGCCTGTTCGGAGAAGTGACCAACCAAACCTACGTTCGAATCCAGTCCCACAAGCAAAAACGGCTGGCGAGAACTCAGCCTCGCATTTCGGCGGCAAAGGCCTTGAACTCGTCTTTCTTCCCGTCCGGAAGGTCACGCCAGTCGATGTCGTGGATCGCCCCGTAGAGTGCGTACAGGTAGGCAGCGTTGTAGCACTTCTTTCCGCGACCATCACGTTCGAACGCCACCATCAGACGGACGAACGTCTCCTCCACACCAAGCTTCCTGATGTCACCTGCGTTCTTGATCCCGGCGGCAACGAGGCCAGCCTCACAGGCCGGTCCCAGGTTACGCAGCTCAATGACCGGTGTATCGTCTGCTACGCCACTCACGAGTTCTCCAGGCCTACAACCTGAATCGGAATGTCTCGTAGAAGTAACGCTTAATCCATTGCCAGGCCGTACGCTCTTCGACAAGAAAGCGTCCCGCACCTCGCATACCCGGCTTCAGCAAATCCAAGTCTGTGTTCAACCGCACCACAACCCGAAACGCTCGACTTACCAACCGTTCGCGACCTTGCTTGTCAGTCACAGTCGTTAGCGAGCCGCCGTACTTGTTACTCAGTGGCTCCGGCGCGAAGAAC
>JBGCDN010000491.1:0-7069 GCA_045105495.1 Planctomycetaceae bacterium | reverse complement strand
CACGGCTCTCCGAGCCGTGAGCGCGCGCAGAATTCGCCTCGGAGAGGCGAGCTACTTTTGTTTCACTTCAAACTCCAGGTACTCACCGGGCATCGGTGGGGCGCCGGGTTTGGGTGGCGGGTTGCCGGGCATTTGCCAGGTGACGGAGAGGTAATCTTGCCCGCTGTCTTCCTTCATCAGGGCTTTGACGGAGTAACGCTTGCCGGCTTCAAGATGGATCGATTTCGAGACCGCACTTGGGTTCGCGCCCCAGGCTCGCTTGTTCGTGCGACCGCTTTCGTTCCCGATTCCTGAAGGGCCACGTTTGACCGCAGCAACCAATTCCAGGTTGTCTGGTGATTCATCGGAACTGAGATAGAGTTCGCCCTCATCATCCGAGGCCAGGTAGAAAACGTAATCGCCCGTCTTGGGAGGCTTGATGAAACCAGTGACGCGAATTCCGTAGTTGTCTCCAAAACTGCCGATATCATTCGGCGGAGCCTCAAATGTCTTCAGTGACCGAGAGTAACCCCACCTTCTGTTTTGGTACTGCCTGGAAGACGTGAGATCCTCAACAGTCTTGCCCTTGATGTTTTGAAAGATCTCGCAAAACAAAGTGCCTGGAATGACTGGATTGGACGCGTCGTAGACGTATGCATCTCCGGCCAAGTGCGATGTCACCGATTCGTACCCTGGAGGAGCGATTTTGACCTGGTAGGTGCCGATCTGATCGGCCGTGACTTTTGGCAACGTCAATGTTGGATTGGTGGCTCCTTCGACTGGCTCATAGTTGCAGTACCATTGGTAGGTCCACTCACCTTTGATCGGTTGCACGCTCAACGTGGCTTGCTTGCCAAGACGTACGCCAGCGAATTTGGATTCACACTGGACGCCTTTGGGCCATCGACCAGCTTGCCGCAGAGTCTTGCGGATCTTCCATTGGACACTCTTCAGCTCTGAATCGATCGGCCGCCCGCTTTGCCGATTCAGCTCGACCACTTTGGAAAACAGTGCTGCCGCGTCCTCGTAGCGTTTTTGCTCGAACCGCCACAGCCCCAGCCGAAACATGGCCATCAGCGTATTCGGATCTCTTTCGATCGCTTCGTTCGACGCGGCATCCCAGATACGAAGAACACCGTCGATACTCAGTGTGGCTAGTCGCGTGCCGTCTTGTGAAAACGCAACACCGTTGACCTCCTCGGGATGAGCCTGAATCGTCTGCAGTCGGTTCCCCGTTTCCATGTCCCACAATACGACGTTGTGATCGAAACTGCCGACGGCCAGAGTTCTGTCGTCAGGAGACAGTGCCAGCCACCCAACAGGCGGAGAGCTGAATTTTCGGAGCTTCTGCCTCGTTTCCAAATCCCAAACACAAACACCACCACCGGGTACGAAATAGCCAGTGACGAGTCGCTTCCCATCCGAAGAGACTGCCATGGAAACGAGCCCCAGTTGGGCCGTTAGCAACGGTTCCTGTTTTGACCAGTCGGAGGTATCCCAAATTTGAACGCGGCCTCGAAAGTCTCCGACGAGCAGACGAGAGCTATCTGGCGAAAATACAGGCGACTTCATCGAGAAGTCCTCTTGATGAAGCGGGCCGCCACCAATCTTCTTGAAGTCGCTGGTACGCCAGACATTCAAGTTGGATCGTGTTGAGTTGTACCGATAGCTGGAGACGTGCGCGAGGTACTTTCCGTCTGGCGAAAACGTCAGGTGTCCTCCCCAGGTGTTCGTATTCCAATTGGAATCAATGATTGAATCCAATCGGTAAAGCTCTTTGTTCGTTTCGATCTCTCGGATCGAAACGGAATACATGTCGTCGATAGCGACAAGGCGACCATCGGGAGAATATGCGACGGTCAACCCTCGTTGCGGATAGCGAATTGCCTCTTCTGTCTTGAGGTTCAGTCTCGTGGCACCAAGTGTGTAGTCGGAGAGCATTGCGCTGTTTCCGTCCGGAGCAAACGCCACAGAAAAGGATCTCGGACTTTGATCCAAAATTCGACGCTGGCGACGAAGCGTGACTTCATGCTGTTCACCATCCGGATTCACCAACTTCAGCCGTACTGTGCTGTCCAGCGATCCCACTCGAAGAATCGCGAACTCGGCCCAGGTGTCGGGCCCATCAACCGTGAACCAACCGCCGTTTTCCGGATCGAAAATCGCCGCAATCCGGTCTTCGGTTTTTGGACTTCCAGTCACAATGTCGCCAGGACGCGTCTTGCCGATGAACCAGTCAAGCCCTCTGATTTCGCTGGGTCGTGAGCCCACTGGCGGTATCCAACCGTAGAGGTCATCCGTGATGTTGTCGACTTGATATTCTCCGGGGTCACGATCCAGCTTCCAAAGTTTCGCAACCCCCGGTCGTGGATAGGCCAAAGAAACAAGTTGAGCTCCATCCGCGGAGAAGTTCAGAGCCGAATCCAGGATTGAAACCGGAGTGGTGTAGGCCTTTATGGTGCGGATCAACCGTGGCCGGGGAACAGACTGGATGAGTGATCTCTTCGAGTCAGCGGCTCCGGAAGTCTCTCGGTCCTGGTTCTCAAATCGCTCTGCGGCCGTTGCCAACTCTGACACATCCCACAAATCGATCGTTCCATCGCTTCCACCGGTCGCAATGAGTTTTCCATCAGGCGAAAAACGAATCGTGCGGATATGTTTTCCGTGGGTCGAGATCGCCAGCTTATCCAGGGTTCGTCTCTCTGCGACATCGGACGTCAGCCTCAATTCAATACTGCCACCGACCGTTGATGCGATAATCCTACCGTCAGGTGACCAGGTGCAGTTGGGCGGGCTTCGGTGTTGCCAGATTACCGGCTCCGGATTCCCATTTAAGAACGCTCCGACTCCCCAGGGGTTAACAACACCCGGATTGTTGCGTAGCAAAAAAGATTTTCCATCGCTGCCGATCTTCAGTTTGAATCCGTCATTGGGCAGCTTCCTCATACTTCCAATGTTTAGCGGTTCGATTGGCACCGCGTTTTCACCATCCAGCTTCCAAACAGGAATGGCATCTTCATCCGGAGACAATGAGTCAACTTTCGCGCCCTTTTTCCAGGCAGCAAAATATTTGCCGTTGGCAGAGAAGGAACATCGTTCTAGTGGCAGCGATAGAACCTTTTCGCCGCTCTGAATGTTGTACAGTTCGATCCCGGCCTCAAACCGTGAGGCGACCCAACGTCCGTCGCATGAGAAGTAAGAGTGGATCTGGTCGAGCTTCCATTTGATACGCTCGCGTTTCTCACCGCCTTCGTGTACTTCATGCAAACCACTGGAATCGGCAACGACCATCTTGCCGTCGGGCGTGACTGCGACACCGACGCAACCGGGCACCGTGATTGCTGCGCTTTTGTAAAGCCGCGTCCACTGATGACGCCAGGAGAACTCGCGCAAGTTTTCCTGGTCATCGACCGGAATCCACGACGCCAGCAGCTGTTCAATGCGTTGCTGCTCGCCGTTTTGGCCGTTATAGAGTTGATCGGCGAGCTGCATGTCGGCGGCATAAAGCTCGCGTCGTCTCTGTCGAGCGATCTCTTTTTCGCGAAGTCTTGCTTCTTCGGCGACGGTCTGAGCTCTTTCAGCAGTTTCTTTCGCCTTGACGGCCTCCTCTTCTGATTCGAGAGCATGGTCTCTTTCCGTCGTGGCCTCTTTCTGGGCAGCGTGTGCGACCAACGTTTGTTTGCTGGCTTCCAAGGCCTGCCACGCTGTGCCCGCGATTCCCATGAGCAGGATCGAAAGCGCTGCCGCTCCCAACCACAGCGTGACGCGAAACCGTTTGCGTTGTTCAACCACCCGCGCGGCTTCGCCGGCACGTTCGACTTCGGCCGTTCTTAGTTTGGTTTCGACGGATTCGAGATAGCCGGTCACTTGATCGGCCAGAGCACTCGCATCCTTTGGGCGATCGACTGGTTCCAATTCCAGGCACTGTTTCGCGAGCGAAACGAGTTCTTCGTCAGCTCCGCATTCATCCAGTCGCGTAAAGCAGTCCCCCAGTTTTCCACGGCTGGCCATGCGGAAAATCTGGTTGCCGTCGTCCGCGACATACGGTGGTTTCCCAGTCAGAATTTCGGCCAGAATTGCACCCAGCCCGAACACATCGGTTCGCTGATCAAGGATGTCGATCTCACCGAGCGCCTGCTCAGGCGGCATGAAGGCGGGCGTTCCCATCACGCTGCCCATCTGAGGTTCAGCACCAATAGAGCCGACGGTACCAGGAACATCGCTACCCACGCTTCGCATGGTTTGAATTAGCGTCTCACCGTTCTGTTTCTTGCGAGCTGTTCTTTCGTCCGCAACGCCTCCTGCGGAAAGAACTTTCGCGAGTCCCCAGTCCATGACCTGAACTTCACCGAACGCTCCAACCATGATGTTGGCAGTTTTCAGGTCCCGGTGAATGACCCCGCGGCTGTTGGCGTACTCCATTGTCTGGCAAACTTGCTCGAAGATGCCAATCAGTTTGGCACGATCCGTGGCCGGCTCCTCTCGATCCGACAGCAGCTTTGACAGGGTGTCACCTTTCACCAGTTTCATGCTGAAGAACGGACGTTCGTCAGCCAACTGCCCGAGTTCGTACACGGGGGCTATTCCGGGGTGCTGAAGCTGCCCACCAATCTGGGCTTCCTCGATGAATCGCTGAACGACGTCCGGCTTGTCTTTGTGTGAGTTCAACAGAACCTTGATTGCGAGGTCTCGGCCAAGGTCTGTGTCACGCCCCCGCAGCACAGCCCCCATGCCACCGCGGGCGATCTCGCCGTGAAGCTGAATGCGGCTGCGACTCGGGTGAATCGGAATCTCGTTCGATAGTGGCTGTACGACCCTGTCATCGAACTCGGTCGCATCGCGGAGCATCACAGCAGGCACGTCAGATAGGCTCGCACTAATCGAATTCAGCACACTGTGATTCGTGTGACTGAGGACAACTGCGGCTTCCTCGCAAGAATTTGCCGTGAGTCCCACATTCAGTGAACCAGGCACCTTCTTCGAGGTCGAATCCGGGATCACGGTTTTCTCGAAGCCCGGCTGGGACTGGCCCGCAGGCTGAGATTCTTCTGCGAACTCCGCGAGCAATTTGTCCACCTTCTCCCGAAGCCCGGAATCGTCACCACACGCACTGGCGAGGTACGCACTGCGATTACTTCCCGAATCGATCTTTCTCGCGGATTTGAAGATGGATATTGCGTCTGGTCGTTGAGAGCTCATCGCCCAAGATTCCTGTTGCCTGCTGAGGTCGTCCGCTTGCTATTCAACAGTCGCAGAAGTCTTACACGAAAATTCTGGGCACTCACGGGCCAGTGGAAAATCAGTAACAGTTTAGTCGGCTTGAAATTGACCTGGCCCGGTTTTCGGAAATGTCTTATCTGCTCGGTATCAGAAATGGATGCCGATGCAGTTTTCATTTTATCCGAAACACGAACACGGCTGCGAACATGTTGGTCACTGCCCGCATGTGGGTGGTGCGGCGATCGGTACTCTGGTTCAGTTGGCCAATAGCAGTGGTTCAACACGTCTGCACTTGCATCAACGGCTTGATGCCGAACGTCAGCGGAATAGCAAACTGGTCGACGAAAACGAGAAGCTGAAGGCTCAGTTGGCAGCGGTGAAGCTGGAGCTCAAGCTGGAACGGCAGAACAAGTTCGCCACCAACCAGCAGAAATCAGAAGCGATTGTCACTGACACAACTGCTGCTTCATCAAAGAAGCGTGGTGCACCGACCGGGCATCCGGGCTGGTTTCGACCGACGCCGACGGAGTACGACTGGTCGGTCAATGTTGCTGCCCCGCAACGCTGTCCACATTGCGACGGCAAAGTGGCCGTGAGTTCTCCTCGCTCTTATGTCGATCACCTCCAGGAAGACATTATCGACAACACGTATCGCGTGGTTCGCTATCGACACGCGGTGGCCAACTGCGTCGCGTGCTCGGCTGCGGTGCAACAAGCCGGGGAAGGTGAAATCCTCGGCAGCCGAATCGGTCCATACCTTCGTAGTCGAGCGGTTTGGTTGCGTAACGCAATTGGGATCAGCTATCGAAAGATTCCGCGAATCATCGAAGAGATGCACGGCATTACATTCACCCCCGCCGCATTGATTGGGTTTGAATCCGTGTTGGCGGACAAGTCCACTCCTGTTGTCGAAGACATTGAGAAAAAGCTGGCCAGCAGCGACGGCCCGGTCCATGCGGATGAAACCTATTGGACGACTGACGGAGCGAGAAGCTATTTCTGGGTGCACGCCAATTCCGAGTTCGTTCACTTTCAGTATGACACAACGCGCGCTGGCCGAGTCAGCCGCGACATTCTCGGCGAAGACTTCGTCGGCACGTTGGTGACAGATTGCTACTGCGGCTACACCGCTTCGGCGGCTGGAGCGAAGCAAAAGTGCCTTGTGCACGTGGCTCGTCGAGCACGTGAGTGGCAGAAGCTGACAGACGCGGGTTCGGCCGATTTCCAATTCTTCGCCGACATTCAATCCTTCGTTAAACGCGCTTGCCGTTTCCATCGGCAGCGTGGCAATGGTGATCTCTCCGTTCGTCAACAGACGGAAGAAGCCGCATGGCTGAGGGGCGAACTTGCCCGACTTGAAGCGGCCAATGTCGTTCATGAAAAAGCTGTGACACTGCGGAACCGGCTACTCAGACATCAGGGTGAATGGCTGGTTTTCCTGGACGACCCACGCGTACCGCCGACAAACAACTCAGCCGAACAGAAGCTGCGACCATTAGTCATACTTCGCAAGATAACATTCGGCCATCGCAGTGATCCGGGTGCGACACGAATGGCGAAACTCATGACGATCGGCGAAACGGCTCGTCAACGCGGCCATCGCGTCAGCGAGATCTATTACGACTTGTACATGCGACCGCCGGACCGCGTTCTGAGAAAACTCTATTCGGATCCGTAGTCGTGGCGACAGATGCGACGCCATGACCGAACTTACCAGCGTTCTTCTCAATCGCCCTGAACAGTTCTCAGAGCGAGCGCCCATCCACGCCACTCAGGCCACCGGCTTCGAGACGGCTTAATCCTGCGCGCTCCGAACGCAAAATACGATCATCAACCGCCACCAACATCGCACTCGCCACTGAAATCTCCA
>JBGCDN010000490.1:0-6535 GCA_045105495.1 Planctomycetaceae bacterium | reverse complement strand
GGGCTCGGAGGCCCCAAGTACGGAACCGGGGCTAGCGCCCTGCGGCTGATGGGATGCCTGGGATGCTCGCAGGTCTTCGATGTTTGAACCGGCTAGTTCTTCGGCGGTGAGTTCTTTGGCGAATGGTTCGTAGAACGGTTCTCGGCTTGTATCTTCGTAACAGCCTTCTTCCAGCAAACGGTCGAGGCCGGACTTGCCGGTCTTTTCATTCTTCGGAATGTCTTTGGCCCATTCACGCATGTAGTCTTCGACGTTGTCGAACTTGTAGTGTTCTTCCATGCCGCCGCCGATTTTGCGGGCCAGCATTGGGAAGAACTCGCGAATGTCTTTGGCTTCGCCGAGTGGTTCGACCATGGGCGTGCGGAGGCCAACGTACGGGCGCAGGTTGTAGGCTCCGCGAGCTTCCAGGTCCCAGCGTTCCATGTACGTCGCCCATGGCAGGACGATGTCGGCGTAATGAGCCGTTTCGTTGTAGAAGCAGTTGATGCAGACGTGGAAGTTGATGAGTTCTTCGTTGCTCAACACTTCCTGCGTCAGGCTTTCTTCCGGCCAGGTTAGCGGGCTGTCCAGGTTGTACGTCATGTACGCCTGCAGTTTGGCTCGACCCTGAACAAGGTATAAGTAGATAATTTCGCCGACTCGCATACGGCGCCAAACGTTCGCCAGCGGGTACTCGGGTGGATCTTCTAGAATGCTGTGCTTGTCTTTGACGCTGGGTGGAGCAGCAGGCGATTTGAACTGCGGATCGACGCCGCCCCATGGACTCCAACACCAACCGCCCTTTTTGCCAACGCTGCCGACGACGGCGTTTAGCATCTGGATGGCTCGGTCGTTGTAGAAACCGTTGAGGTGAGCCGAACTACCTCGGTTGCACATTGTGGTTGCTGTAGGAGCCGCCTTAGCGAACTCCAGGGCGATGCGACGGATGTCGACGGCGGGAACACCGCTGACTTTTTCGGCCCACTCGGGCGTGTTCTCTTTGAGGTGATCTTTCAGTTCGTCAACGCTGACGTTGGTGCAGTTGTTGATGAAGTCTTCGCTGTGCAGACCAGCTTCCAGAATGGCCTGGCTCATCGCGAGCGCGATGGCTCCGTCGGTGCCGGGGAATGGGGCGAACCACTCGTCGCTGGCTCCGGCGGTGTTCGACAGACGTACGTCGAACGTCACCATTTTGGCTCCGTTTTCGAACCGACCCTTTTGGATGCGCGTTGCGAACGAGACGTGGCCCTGGTGTGCTTCTAAGGCGTTGGAACCGAAGTTCAGGATGTACTTCGAGTGTTCGACATCGTTTAAGTCCCAGTCGCTTTCCCACAGAAAGGTGAGGTTCGCGGCGCGGCGGTTGCCGCTGCAGAGGGAACGGTGTGAGAGCTGCGTTGGGGTTCCGAACGCTTTGACGAACCGACCAATGCAGTCTTTGGAACGCTGGCGGCCCTGGTGGAACGCGAACTCTTCGTGCTTGTCTTCTTCGCGGATCTTCTTGAGCTTCTCAGCGATTTCGTTGAGAGCTTCGTCCCACGAAATTCGTTTCCACTTGCCTTCGCCGCGTTCGCCGACTCGCTTCAGCGGGTACAGTAATCGTTCCGGATGGTATTGGTGGTTGAGTCCGGCGTGACCGCGAGCACACAGGTGTCCGCGACTGTTGGGGTCGTTGGGGTTGCCTTCGATCTTGATCAGGCGGCCGTCTTTGACGTGGCCCATGATGCCGCAGACGGTGCTGCACAGCTGGCACATGCCGGGGACGAGTGTCGTGTTCTTGTACTTGTCGCGATCAGGCCAGTTACGTTTGGCGTTAGGGCCGGGCAACTTGCAGACGCCGGGCATACCTTTGAAGGCTCCCTCTTCGTACGGCTCGCCTTTGATGCGGTTCCACTTTTCGAGGTCGATGCCTTGCTTAGGGCGTTCGGTCTGTGACGCAGGAAGGGCTTTCGACTGGCCTGAACCTGCTTTGGCTTTTGCTTTTTCCTGGGCTTTCTTCTTACCGCAACCAGAGAGACCAGATGTCAGCAGGGCGGCTCCGAGAGCCAGAAAGCCACGACGATTCTTTGCTGGTTTGCTACTGGCTTCGCCAGTGCTTTCCGCCGGTGTGTCTGTTGGACAACCGCAGGAGGTGCAGTCAGCAACCGGCAGTTCGTTGGCACTGGTGGGTTCATCGTGTTGCATGTTATCTCTTCAGCTTGTCGCTAATTCTGTTCGTGTTCGGCGTGTCTCAAACTGCTCGAGACGCTGACCAATTTCCAGTCCCCGTCGATATCAGACCAAACCTGACTGCCCGCGCCTCTTGCAGTCACCAGATCGCCCGATGCCAGCCTTACGATCGCTTTGTATTCGTTGATGAGGATGGCTGTTGATTCGTTGAGAGCCGTGACCTTCACGTTGGAAAACTCAAGTGATTCGTAAGACTCCACCATCGCAGTCTGCTCGGCATACGCCGCAGCAAACTCAGACAGGGTAGCGGTGACAGTGCCGTCCTCGTTGAGGCAGGTGAATTTCTCCGAGTCAAAGAAGGCCAGGTAGGATTCGGTATCCAACGACTCTGCCGCGGCAACGAGTCCTTTGAACCGCTCGGCGATGATTTGGGAAACTTCTTTGCTCATTGATTGTTGGGTGTCGCTTTAGGGGCACGGGGATCTCGGGAGATTCAACGGCTAGCTCACTACCTCTTGTGGCTTTGCCACCGCGATTGCGAGCAATTGGGGCCACCCGTTCTTAGTGCGGATCAGATCCGCACAGCGGACCCTACTCTTTCTTCTCTTTCCAGTTGTGCACGCTGTACGCGTCGGTGCTGTAGGACTGGCCTTCCGTTGGCACGCGTTCTTCGATTTCCAGATGACCTGTACCAGCGAATTCCATACGTGGCTTGGTTCCCTTTTCGGGACGAAGCTGGCTAGTCTCGACGCCCTCTGATTCCAGCTTGGCTTTCATCTTCGAGATCTTCGATTCCTCATCATTGAGGTCGCCGAAATACAACGCGTCCGATGGGCAGGTTGGAACACAGGCTGGTTCCATTCCGACTTCTGTGCGGTGGTAGCAGTTGTGGCACTTCACAGCTTGCTTCGCGACAGGGTCCAGGTAAATGGCTCCATAAGGACAGACTTCGGCACAGGTGCCGTGGCCGCAACAAATGTCGTAGTCGATCGCGACGGTTCCACCAGTCTCTTTGTGCAATGCTCCACAAGGACACGCTTTCAAGCACGGTGCGTCTTCGCAGTGCTGGCACGACATTGGCAGGAACATGCGAGCCACCTTGGGGTACTCGCCGACGTCTTTGTAGATGGTCTGCCGAATGAACTGACCCAATGGGACGTCGTTTTCTTCTTTGCAGCTGACTTCGCATGCGTGGCAGCCAAAGCATCGGCGGGTATCTACCAACCAACCGAATTTCTTCCCATCGTCGGGAGCCTTCATTCGTTCAGCCCAATACTCTTCCGGCTGAAAAAGATCTTCGGGGCTGGAAACATCCTGAGAAGGCGATGCAGCAGATCCGGCTGCAAGTGCTCCCGCGGCCGCACCGAGGAACTCGCGACGACTGGGATCTGATGGCTGGCTATTCTTATCGGTCAATGTTGTCTTTCTATTCTGTATCGCTCGAACTGGCTGAGAGCACACGATGGTTCTGCGTTCACAGATCCATCATTCCAATTGCTCCGTGCTCCGTGTTAGACAGCAGATTCGCCAGTGAAATATGCGGGTGCTCCGCCTTCTTTCCATTTGATGTTGCAGCCGATGCTTGGCTTTTGATCCTCCGGAACCGATTGTCCGGCAAGAACTGCGTCGCAAGCTGCACGAAGGTCTTCACCGGTAATCGGCACATCGAGGCTTGGTCGGCTACCATCAAACTGCCCTCGGTAGACAAGTTTGTGTTCGGCATCAAACAGGAAGAAATCGGGCGTACAAGCCGCCTTGTAGCTGAGCGCGACGGCTTGAGATTCGTCGTAAAGATACGGGAACTTGTAACCGGCGTCTGTGGCCTCGGTCACCATTTCCGCGGGACCGTCTTGTGGATAGTTCTCAACATCGTTCGAACTGACACCCACAATCGCCAGGCCCTTACCGAGGTACTCGGTTGTGAATGCGGCGAGTTGATCACGCAGGTGAACCACGAACGGGCAATGATTGCACATGAAGATGACAAGCAGCGGCTTACCATCAAAGTCGGAACGCGAGACTGTGTTCCCATCGACATTCAGTAATGAGAAGTCTGGTGCAGACGTCCCGAGTTCCAGCATTGTTGACGCCGTTTTGACCACGCAGAATCTCCCTCACAGTAGTATCACGTAAGAGACTAATTTCGCGTGTCAGTCTTTATTCAGCAAGGGACTCTTGGGAACCCGCTTTTGGGAACCATGGGAAGAACGCATTTGTGCGGGCGATGTAGTCGGCGTAGCCCGGCTTCCGAGTGAGGTTCTTCTCCAAGAGCCCAACACCGGAAAATTTCATTAGGAACACAGACATCACCGCCGGGCCAACCGCAGACCACCACGTGCCTCCGCTTCCGAAAGCGATTAGATAAGTGCCCCACCAGATAGCGAAATCTCCGAAGTAATTGGGGTGCCGCGTGTACTTCCAAAGTCCCCGATCAAGGACCTTTCCCTTGTTCTGCGGATTCGATTTGAACCGAGCCAGCTGCCAATCACCACCAGCTTCGAAGATGAATCCAACCAGCCAAACGACGCAACCAGCCATCGTGATCACGTCGATTGGAGCATCTGCTTGCTGCGTCTGACCTGTAAGAATCGGCAAGGCAACAATCAGCATGACGACGCCCTGCAAACCGAACACCGTGAAAAGACTCACAGTTGGAAACCGCGAACCGTGCCTCTCGCGCATTGCGACGTAGCGGTAGTCTTCGCCTTTACCCAGGTTTCGTTTGGCAAGGTATCCGGCAAGTCTTAGGCCCCACGTTGTTACCAAAATCGAAATGAGCCAACACCGCGTCGTTTGCTTTGAACTGATAAATGTGACCCAGGCAATCAGCACAAAACCAATTCCCCAACCAATGTCTACGATGCCCACGTCGCGGATCAGCAGACTGATAAGCCAAACGGCGACCATCATGATGGCGACCGCGATTGATGCGTTAGAAAGTGCGTCAGTGAAGTTCATGATTCGTGCTCCACGCTAAGTGTAGCCTGAGCCTTATTCGTTGGCTGCCACTCGCGGCTACCTCAGCATCGAGTCGCAGCAAACTGGCATTGGTCGAACCGAAGCCCGTTCTGCGGTCAGTTATCAGCGGACCGGTAGAAGATCACGAGGTCAGCGGCTAGCATCAAACGCCAAGCAGTGACGCACATTTCTCAGCGAGCCGCAAATGTCGATACGCCTTCTGTTTCTGTTCACCATTGTTGCACTGGCCCTTCCAACTTCGTGCCAGGCTCAGCAATCACAAGCGGCACCTTCTGACTCAACAGAGCTCGTTGAGAACCCGTTCCCCGAACGTGTTCTGGCTCCGGAAGCGATTCTCGACGGTGGCAAGGAATGGCTGAATGCATCCGGTCCGATCCAGTTAAAAGACCTTCGCGGCAAGATTGTGATTCTGGACTTCTGGACTTATTGCTGCATCAACTGCATGCATGTCCTGCCGGACCTAAAATACTTGGAGCAGAAATACCCGAACGAATTGGTCGTCATTGGGGTTCACTCCGCAAAATTTGACAACGAGAAAGATTCTGAAAACATCCGCCAGGCAATCATGCGGCATGAGATCGAACACCCGGTCGTCAACGATGCTGACATGGTCATCTGGCGCAAGTTTGGGGCGAGGTCGTGGCCAACATTGGCGATTGTCGACCCGGAAGGATACTACTGCGGCTCCCAGCCGGGTGAAGGGAACCGCGAGTTGTTGGACGCAATCGTTGGGCGGCTTGTGAAGTATCATCGCCAGAAGAAGACACTGGACGAGTCACCGATCAAGTTCAGCCTTGAACGCGAGAAGACAAAGCCGACACCGTTGCGTTACCCCGGTAAGGTTCTTGCCGACACTGAAGGCAATCGACTCTTCATTGCAGACACCGGCAACAATCGAATTGTCGTTACGGACATGGGCGGCACCTTGCTGCATGTCATTGGCAATGGTGCCATTGGGCTTCGAGATGGCTCGTTCGAAGATGCTGAGTTCGATCATCCACAGGGGATGGCACTCGCGGAAGAGCAACTGTACGTCGCTGACACAGAGAATCATGTTATCCGAGCCGTTGATCTGACCAACAAAACTGTCTCCACCATCGCCGGGACTGGTAAGCAATCACGAAGGCGTGTCGCTGGAGGACCAGCGAAGACAACAGCTCTCAACAGCCCATGGGCCTTGCAGCACCTGGACGGCATCTTGTTTATCGCGATGGCGGGGCCGCATCAGATTTGGCAGCATGTCATTGGGGGCGACGAGGTAAGTGTCTATGCGGGTTCTGGCGCGGAGGATGTCGTGAACGGCAGTCTGAAGCAGGCCGCATTGGCTCAACCATCCGGGCTCGCAAGTGACGGCAACTGGCTATACGTCGCCGATAGCGAAGGCTCTGCGATTCGTCGCATCGGCACGAGC
>JBGCDN010000489.1:0-3125 GCA_045105495.1 Planctomycetaceae bacterium | reverse complement strand
ACCGATCGAAGTGGGTACTCGGCGGTGGACAACGTTCTGTCGCCAGAGAACTTCGTCTCAACGATCTACCACAAGCTGGGCATCGATCCGGGCAAGATACTCTACACCCCGCAAGGAAGACCGACGCACCTGGTAAGCGATCCGGCACCCATCAAAGAGTTGGTCTGACGTGAAGTTCTCACTCAGTCGGTATCCTTGTCTGCATTTGAGCCTGTTGGTGAGTCTTTCTGTTGGACTGGGTACTGCCGAAGCCTTGGCGGAGTACCCAAAGATCGACCGCATCTTTCCCCTCGGGGCTCAGCGTGGGGTGACGACCGAGGTGGCGATTACTGGTAAGCCAGGAGGAACACTTTCGGGCTGGTGTGATCGAGAAGGCGTGTCGTTTGCGTTCTCAGAGAAGTCCGACAAGGTCAAGATTTCAATTGCGAAAGACGCCCTGCCCGGTCGATGTTTGATTCGATTCTACAACAACGATGGCGCTTCGAAGCTGTTGCCGTTTGTGATCGGGGCTCTACCGGAGGCAAACGAAACCGAACCCAATGAGCGTGTTCGTGATGCGCAGGTGTTGTCAGGTGACGCCGTGGTGAACGGTGTGCTGTCGCGGAATGGCGATGTTGATGTCTATTCAGTGTCGTTGAAGAAGGGGCAGACGTTTGTCGCGACGATGAATGCCCGCCGGCTCGGTTCTCCGATGGATGGTGTCCTGCAGATTCTCGATTCGCGAGGGGTGGTGCTCAATCAGAATGATGAAGGGCTTGGCTTTGATCCGCAGATCGTTTTCGAGGTTCCGCGGGATGGAGTTTATTCGGTCCGAACCTTCGCATTTCCCGCCGCGCCCAACAGTAGCATTCGGTTCGCCGGCGCTGCGACGTATGCCTACCGGTTGACTCTCACGACGGGACCAACCGTAGACCACGTGATGCCGCTGGAAGCGACGGCAGGCGTAACGAAGAAGGTTCGAGCCTACGGTTGGAATGTTTCGCGGGAAGCCAACGATGCCGTGGCTCCTGTGTCTGAACCGCGCGCGGTTCGGCCGGCTCTTGATGCGTCCAGAGCTTTGGATCTCGGCGTCGTCGAGTTTCCGTCGCTGATTGAAGAGTCTGCCACGGGTGTCCTGGAGTTGCCGTTTGTGGTGAGTGGAAGAATCGGAGAGGAACAGGAACGCGATGTGTTTCGGTTCAAAGCGACGAAGGGTTCGCTGATCGTCAATGTGAAAGCGAAATCGATCTACTCGCCGCTCGATCCGGTGATTGTCGTTCGAACCGCCGCAGGTAAGACGGTAAATGAGATCGATGACATTAGCCGCAGCGACCACGACATCCGAGCGACAATCAAGCTGCCAGCAGACGGAGAGTATTTCATTGAAGTGCGGGACCGATTTGGACACGCCGGTCAACGTTATGTCTATGCCATGGAATGTCTGAAGCCAAAGGCTGACTTTAATGTGACGATTAGCCGTGACGCTTTCGGTTTGACTGGCGGCAAGGTCGAAGTTCCGCTGACGATTGATCGACGTTACGGCTTCGCCGCAGATATCCGGTTTCGCGTCGAAGGACTTCCAAGTGGAGTGACTGCCAAGCCCATCAGTTCGAAGGCAAAGACGGATTCCGCGAAAACTGTGAAGCTGGTTCTGACCGGTCGCTCAGACGCTGTTCTGTCTGGACCAATTCGAATCGTGTGCGAATCAGACCAAGGCATAGAGCGTTTGGTCACTCGAACCCTGCCGCATGGCGTGGAAGTCGCCGACATCTGGTTGCGCGTTGCCAAATAGATGTTTCGTTGAAGGTGACCTCAGAGGAGGGCGCTCCGTTGCTTCCCGTCACTTCGGCGGTTCGTTCTCGGAGTGCAATCAGTTGCCGCACAATCCGTCCAACCGCGTTGTGTGTTGTTTTCGCGCAGGTTTGACACGTCGGCTCATTTTTTCGCGTGCCGTGGCTAACTTCGTAGCAACCCAAGAGCTTTTCATTCGATTTTGCAGTTGGGAAAGGACGTTGGCGTGGACGACACAACTAAGTTGAAGGGTGAACAAGCATGATCAAACTGCTCAATCGTACGGAAAAACGAGGGTCTGCAACAGCGTTGAACAGCGACGCGGAAGAGCTGCAGGAATGCCGATCCAAGCTGGATGCGATTAGTCAATCCCAGGCTGTGATCGAATTCGAACTCGACGGAACCATCATTACGGCCAATGACAACTTCTTGAATACCGTAGGCTACAGCTTGGGTGAGATTGTTGGAGAGCATCACCGCATCTTCGTAGATCAGCAGGAGCGAGAGAGCAACGCTTACATGCGATTTTGGGATGAATTAAGAAGCGGCCAGTTTCACTCAGACGAGTTCAAACGCATTCGCAAAGACGGCCGGGAAGTTTGGATTCGAGCGATGTACTTCCCGGTGGTTGATTCGTCTGGGGTTCCGGTCAAAGTGGTGAAGTTCGCCTCAGACATCACAGCAGACGTCCAATTGAGAGAACAAACTGCTGAAGCGGGGACTGCGGTTTCCGGAAGCATTGAACAGATGGTCGAAACGATTAATGAGATCTCGCAGCACGTAAATCAGACGGTCACTCTGGCCAACACAACAGAAAGCGAAGTCGGGTCGACCGCCGATTCTGTTGCAAAGCTGGAGCAAAGTAGTCGGGTGATCGAGAAAGTTGTCGAACTGATCCGGTCGCTCGCAGACCAAACCAACCTACTCGCGTTGAACGCAACAATTGAATCTGCTCGCGCAGGCGAGGCAGGTAAAGGTTTTGCTGTTGTCGCCAATGAAGTCAAAGAACTGGCAAAGCAGACGGCTGATGCAACAGAAAGTATTGACTCGTCAGTGACCGAGATTCGCGCTCTCATTTCCGAAAGTGTTGAATCAACCGGCCATGTGACAAACAGTATTCGAAGCGTCACGGAAAGCATGACATCGGTTGCTGCCGCCGTTGAAGAACAGTCAGCGACAATGCGTGCTCTTCACGATACTGCTTCAAAGCTGACCCTCTAAGGTTTTCTGTTTGGCTTTTTTCGGCTTCTGTTTCGCTGTCGTTTCTGACGCTCCAGGACTTCCGGTGGAACCTTTGGGCCAGCTTTGCGCTGTGTGTGTAGTTGTGGCGGGAATGTCTTGAGCGCCGCGTCCGA
>JBGCDN010000488.1:0-2896 GCA_045105495.1 Planctomycetaceae bacterium | reverse complement strand
TGTTTGAATCGCCGTCGAGCCAGTCTTCGATGACGTAATGGTAGAACTGTTTCGTCCACAATAACCCGGCATAAGCCTGACGCAGCACCTGGCTTTCTGCACTTCCAAGTCCTGCAGAACGATTCGCGTAGAACTCGTCTGCTTCTAGACCTCGCGCCTCGAAGATTTCATTGAACTCGGGTCCGAACATCTCAGCGGGCGCATCGGATTCCGCAACAAAGCGAAGATGGAACTCGCGAGTTTCGCCGGGATCCAATTGCATGTGAAAATGAGCTGCTGTTTTGGTTCCCCGTTCATCTGATCGGACAGCGGAGTCGTCGCCATCGATCAGCAGGCGATGGAATGCGTCTTTTCCGAACTCGCTGGTAGAGACAGCGTCCGGAAATCGAACCTTGTTCGTGTCGTTATCCGTGAACAGCCATTTGGGTTCTGTTCCGTTGGAGTCCGAATCGGCTCCGATATGAATTCGATCCAGTGTCACATGCTTGGCGTACAGGCGATCGTCTGTCTCTTTCCAGATGTTTGGTTTGGGCCAGCAGCCTTCGTGTTCACAGCCCCAGGCCCAGGTGTTTCGAAACCAAAAGGTCGGCAGCAAATCAAGTTCGGCAGTTTCGGGCCCATGGTTCGTCACCTTGATTCGAATCAGCACGTCATCGGGGCCAGCCTTTGCATACTCGACGCCCACATCGAAGTACCGTTCTTCGTCGAACACGCCAGCGTCTGTGAGTTCGAATTCCGGATCCAGTCGGGATCGATCACGGTTCTCCTGCAGCAGTCGCGCGTATGGGTATTCAGCGTGTGGGTACTTGTACAAACCTTTGCAGTACGAATGCGTCGGTGTGGAATCCAGGTAGAAGTACTCTTCTTTGACGTCTTCGCCGTGGTTGCCTTCATCGCCGTTCAGACCGTACAGACGTTCTTTGAGAATCGGGTCTTTGCCATTCCACAACGCGATTGAAAAGCAGAGGCGGCACTGTCGGTCACAAAATCCGAGCAGCCCGTCTTCGCCCCAACGGTATGCCTTGCTGCGAGCGTGGTCGTGCGGCAGATAGTCCCAGCTCTGGCTGTCTGGCGAGTAATCTTCGCGAACCGTGCCCCACTGCCGTTCCGACAGATACGGCCCCCACCGCTTCCAGTTCGCGTGTTCAGCCCTCTGCGCTTCCGCACTGAGACGTTGTTCTTCAGCTGTATTCGTCATGATGTCGCAACTCATTGGAGGAGCCGCGAACGGTAGTTCATCGCGCCAGAGAGAACCAGCAATGCTGGGCGGCGTATCTAAGCTGAGAGAGTACGCGGCGTTGCGATCTCAATTCTCGGTCACTGGGTCTGGTCGTCCTGATCAATCGATAAGCCGGATAGCGCCGCTTTTTGGTCTTCGGCTGCTGCGATGATTTTGTTGGCTTCGACCATGGTAAGAGTTTCGTCCTCCATCGCCGACTCGTACATCGGCCGCAGTTGCGGCGAACTTTGGATGACTTGCTCGACCCCTCGCCTGATCTCCGCGGAGACTGCCTGATGATTGAGACGGTAGTAGACAATGCCGACGGAGAGTCCCACAAGCAGCACAATGAAAGCGATCAAGAGGAAAGGGACGAACCATGAATTCCTCATCCGGATCCCTTCTGGATTACTACTTTGTGACTGGGTGCTCGACGGCAGTATGTTACGGTCGACGCATTCGGCTGTCACTGATGAAGCATGACGCGAAGCGAAAGTAGCCATCACCCCCCGCGTGATGAGCGGTGCAGAGACTGGCTTCGAATCACTGTCCTCGATTGTTCTGAGAGCCTATTACCCAATCCAGTGATGGCTGCGATTTGGACGTCGTTTGTTCGACAGTCTCAGCGTTGATGGTAGAGCGTTGTCCCTGTTGCGACGGACTGTGACGGTAACTTTTCTCACTGCTCCAGCTCTTGAGACAACCGCCGTAGAGCGGACTGAGTGGAGTTCATTTCATCGTCCAATGCGGTTTCTTCCTGATCAGTCACTTCGCCGATCGACGTGTCCAGGCGACGAAGTTCTCTAGTCAGTTCTTCGAAGTCAGTGTCGAAGCCAGCGGCAATTCCATGGGTCTCCTGAAGGCTTGCCCAGAGTTCTTCAGGAGCGGGCTCCACCGCTTTTGTGGGTTGAGCAGGATTCGTTGTTGGCGGACGGTTCACGTACCAGAACGCGAAAACAGAACATGCAATCACGGCAAGTACCGTTCCTGCCACCGCCCTGAAAACTCGGGGAGATCGGCGAGAGGGAACCGTTGGCGGCGCGTGCTGTGTCGGTTGATTGAGATGAGCGATCAGGCTTGAGAAGAACTGTTCGACTTCTGACGACGATTGGAATCGATCTGCTCGGTCTTTTTCCAGTAGTCTGTCGATAGCGCTGGCGAGTGTTTTTGAGATCTCGGGATTCAAACGTCGGACGTCGCTATGCGGGGTATTCGCAATCTTGTGAAGGGCCCCGACAGGTGTGTCTGATCGGAATGGAACGGAACCCGTTGCCAGGAAATACAGCAGAGCGCCGAGGCTAAACAGGTCGCTTCTTCCATCAAGTTCTTCGCCACGCGTTTGTTCAGGCGACATGTAGTGAAGCGTTCCGGCGAGAACTCCGGCCTGAGTGATCATGGTGTCCGAATCTTGCCGGGCGAGGCCGAAGTCTGTGATGACGACTCGATTCACATGGTTGTCGACCAGAATGTTGGCCGGCTTGATGTCTCGATGCACGACTCCGTGGCTATGAGCGGCGGCCAGGCCGGAAGCGATTTGAAGCCCGATACGAGTAATGTCTGCTTCATGCAGCGGCCCATTGGCTTTGACAGATTCCTGGAGTGACGGTCCCGCGATCAGCGGCATAACAAACCACGGAACGCCGTTGGTTTCGTCGATGCAGTGAATGGCAATGACGT
>JBGCDN010000487.1:0-3165 GCA_045105495.1 Planctomycetaceae bacterium | reverse complement strand
CAAGCTCATTCATGGCTTGAACCTGGCAGGTCGCCCTCGCGTGTTTGCGATGACCGGTGATGCAACCAGTGCGAACCGCCTGCAGACTGCGGCGGCTGGCTTCGACGGATTCCTTGCCAAGCCTTTCACAATTGCCAACGTGAATGAGCTTATTCAGTCGGTGCAGGCTTTGAGTGCGAAGGCCGCCTGATGCGAGCGGCATCGGGTTGACTACTCGCGAATTCCGCTGGTGTCTCGCAGGATCAACGTCGCTAGTTCTGGACGGCAATTGATTCGCAAAGGATGACGTGCGCCGAGGCCTCGGCAGACGTGCAGTAGAGTTGGGTCGGCGAAAAAGTCACCAGATGCGTGCTGCACTCCGCTCCAGCTTGGCGAGTAAACCGGGCCGATGACCGGTAGTACAACTTGCCCACCGTGGTTGTGTCCGGACAGCATGAGGTTCACCGAGTTCTCGCGAGCCCATGCAAGATTGTCAGGGCCGTGACTTAATAGAATCCGTAACGCAGCGTTGGGAGTTTCGGTGAAGTCAGGGTGCTGTCCCATCCACGGAACTTCACTTCCCCCGATCACGATCGTTGATCCCGTATCGGGAACCTCGATCGCTCGTCCGGCGACATCAGTCCAGCCGAATTCATTTAATGCTGTGCGTGTTGACGCGTCGCCGATACTCCAGTCGTGGTTGCCAAGTATGTAGTAGCAGCCAAGCTTGGCGGAAAGTCTGCCAATTGTTTCTGGTAACCAGGCCAGAAGTTTTTCATCGTCCAGCAAGTCACCCGTGAAGACGACAAGGTCGTACTCGCGTTCCAGGGCTGCGTCGATGACGGACTTGTAGAACGGCAAGTCAGGGATGCCGGTGAAATGAAAGTCCGTGAGATGCAGGATGCTGAGTTCTTCCCGTCCGACCAATGGCATGTCGTAGGTCTTTTGTGAGACCTCCAGCTCCAGGAATTCATTGCGAGGAACTCGCGTAAGGAACTGGTATTCGCCGCTGCCGATGATGCTGTCAGTGTGCAGTGTCTTGATATCGCGTACTTCAGAATCGAACCCGATTCGAGACGCAGGTGGCTTCTTCAGTTGCCACCGAATGGTGCACAAGGTCAGGCTGGCAAATCCACAGGCGCAGAGTCCAAGCCAGATGCGCCATGGGATGGAGAGTTCTGTCCAGCTGCCGCCGATCAGAACTCCTGGTTCATGTAGGCCGACCCAGCCAATCAACACGAATGGAAAGCCCAGCAGCAGGATGTCGTGGATATGCCTGAAATGGCGCAGCATGGCGAACTTCACAGGAAAACTGTGAGATCGATTTACCGTCGCTACCAGGATTTCTGCCTGGCCAGCGATCAGCGCAAGCAAGATGATTCCGTTCAATAACTGCACTGTGTGCTACAGCTCCTTCGCGCGGGTATACTCCTGAAAGCACGAAGCTGGCACAAGGTCTGCCTCACATTGCGACTTGCTGCGGCCAGCAGCCGGTGACTTCCAATTGTCTATCTCCTCTGAGCCGCGTATGTCCGCGCAAAGTTCTGAACTGGACGGTGATGGCTTCCAGGATCCGGGGCCGCTGTTTGGTCTGAGTGGCAGCTATATCGTGACCATCACCAGCAGTGTGATGTTGCATGCGGCCATTCTGTTCTTGCTTGCGTCGGTCGTGGTACCGGTTCAGATTGAAGAAGAGATCTTCCTTGAGCTGTCGAACTCGCTTCAGGAAGAGCCGGTGGTGCCGGATCCTTCTGTCAATGTCATCGTTCAGCCGAATAAGCTGGTTGAGGCTGAGATGGAAGATGCAATCTCGTCCGTCGAAGTCCTAGAAAACAGTGCGGTTCCATCGCCAACCCTGGCCGATTTGACACCAGACGACATTGCAGCAGCCATCACACTGCCGAATGCAGAGTCGATCGTTTCTAGTCTGCCTGGGCATTTCGGCGGTCGGTCTGAGCGGGGAAAGCTGGCGTCACTTCGCATCTATGGAGGAACCGCTGACAGTGAACGCGCGGTTCATTCGGGGCTTCGATGGTTGGCGTCCATTCAGCAGGAAGATGGCAGTTGGGATTTCACTCGGATTGGTGATGCCAGAAACCCGGGCAGCCTTGTGAATGGAGAAACAGGAGCCACATCAATGGCTCTCCTGTGCTTCCTCGGGGCGGGGCATACGCACGGTTCGGCAACGAAGTACAGCGATGTTGTACGTCGTGGTCTGCACTATCTGGTTAGCAGTGCGAAAGTGATTGCGGGTGAAGCCGACATGCGAGGTGACGTGAGCGGCAACGGAGGAATGTACATTCAAGGTATTGCCACCATCGCGCTGTGCGAAGCGCATGCGATGTCTCGGAAGCGCGATCAGGATAAGAATTTGAAGCGAGTCGCTCAGGCGGCGATTCGATTCATTGAGTCATCTCAGGCTAAGGGTGGCGGTTGGCGGTATCGGCCACGGGATGCCGGTGACACTTCTGTTGTTGGCTGGCAGGTGATGGCGTTGAAGAGTGGTCAGGCGGGTCGGTTGCGAGTGCAGCCAGAGACCTTCTATTCGGCTCAACGATTTCTGAATCGAGTTCAAACTCAGTCGGGCGGAATGTATGGCTATACCGGCCCGCAGAAGAATCGAACCGGTACGACTGCTATCGGTCTACTCTGTCGCATGTACATGGGGTGGAGGCGTGACCGAGAAGGGTTGGCGGACGGTGTTGCGTTCATCGCGAAGAGAGGGCCCAGCAGGAACGACACGTACTACAACTATTACGGATCGCAGGTTCTACATCACTGGGGCGGTGACCTTTGGAAAGAATGGAACGCTGAACTGCGACCGAGATTGGTCGAGTCGCAGGTAAAAGAAGGTCCGTCCGCCGGTAGTTGGAGACCGGTTTGCAAACACTCCGGATCTGGCGGTCGCCTCTACGAAACAGCGCTGTCGATTATGACGCTGGAGGTGTACTACCGACACTTGCCGCTCTATCGGAAGTCCGCGGTCACATCGGCGGATCCAGCAATTGGCGAGTAGAATCTTCACAGCCCTCGGCGCATAAGAAGAGCCCGACTTTTGATCGGGCTCTTGTCTCTTACAGCGGGTAGTGTTTGGTTACGAAGCGTTGTCGATTGCTCGCTTCATCGCTGCACCCATATCGGCTGGGCTCTCGGCAACTTCGACGCCAGCAGCTTTCAATGCTGCAA
>JBGCDN010000486.1:0-4455 GCA_045105495.1 Planctomycetaceae bacterium | reverse complement strand
ACCTTTGCCTCGAAGGGGAACCACTGACTGAAGAAGAACGCCAGCAGATTTTGAAGTCCAGCGGCGGCTTAATGATGCTGCGTGGTAAGTGGGTTGAAGTTGATTCAGAGAAACTACAGGAAGCTCTGGACCACTGGTCGGTCGTCGAAGCAGATCATGTTGGTGGGCTGAACTTTATCGATGCCATGCGACAGCTTTCGGGCGTTGCGTTGGCCGAAGCCGATGAAGATTCGCCAGAACGATCGTGGTCGGCCATCAAGGCTGGAGATTGGCTCAGCGAAACACTCAAGCAACTGCGCGATCCTTCGGAGATTGATGATTGCGAACCGGGGCAGGACTTGCAGGCGACACTGCGTCCGTATCAGGCAGACGGTGTCCGCTGGATGTGGTTTATGACTCGGCTGGGAATGGGCGCTATTCTGGCTGATGACATGGGACTGGGGAAAACGATTCAGGTGATCGATTTGCTGCTGATGTTGCGGCGACAGTTGACACGCGGGAAGAAGGCCGCGAAGCAGAAGCAAATGTCGACGCAGCCGAGTCTGTTAGTGGTTCCCGCATCGTTGATCGGAAACTGGTTGTCCGAGCTGGATCGTTTCGCGCCTGCGCTAAGTGTTACGGTTGTTCATCGCTCGGAATGTAGTGCGGAGACGATGCGGACGCTGAAGGAATCGCCGGAGACCGAACTGGCCGGGATGGATGTCGTCATCACGACTTATGGTCTGATCCGCCGGTTAGATTGGCTGCAGGAATACCAGTGGAACATGGTGATTCTGGACGAAGCTCAGGCCATCAAGAACGCACGGTCGGCTCAGGGGAAGGCGGTTCGCAAACTGCGGGCAGCAGGTCGGATCGCATTATCTGGAACTCCTATCGAGAACCATTTGGGCGAGCTGTGGTCTTTGTTCGACTTCTGTAGTCCGGGCTTGCTCGGTACTGCCGGTGAGTTCAAGAAGTACGCGAAGAAGGTAAGTGACGGGCAGTCGGCGACAGCGTACGCCTCGCTGAGAAAGTTGATTCGCCCGTACATCCTGCGGCGACAAAAAACAGATCCGAACATCGCACCGGACCTGCCTGCCAAGACAGAAATGCAAGCCGAGTGCGGCCTCTCGAAGAAGCAGGTCGTCCTGTACGAACGCGTTCTGAAAGAACTAAAAGAACGACTCGATTCAAGCGAGGGCATCGCGCGGAGCGGAGTTGTTCTGGGCACGTTGATGCAGTTGAAGCAGATCTGTAATCACCCTGATCAATTTCTCAAACAGGACGAGTACGATCAGAAAGCCAGCGGGAAGTTTCAACGACTGGCGACTATTTGCCAGCCGATTCGCGAGCGTCAGGAACGCGTTCTGATATTCACACAGTTTCAATCACTCACACAGCCGCTGGCGGATTTTCTTGGTTCAGTCTTCGGGCAGAGTGGCCTGGTGCTACACGGTGGAGTCGCTGTGAAGAGACGCAAGAAACTAGTGGCCGAGTTTCAAGCGGATGATGGTCCGCCCTTCTTTGTGATTTCGGTGAAGGCTGGTGGAACCGGTTTGAATTTGACTGCAGCCAGTCACGTTATTCACTTTGATCGCTGGTGGAATCCGGCCGTAGAAAATCAGGCAACGGACCGAGCATTTCGTATTGGCCAGAAGCGAAATGTGCTGGTTCATAAGTTCGTCTGCAGAGGGACGGTCGAAGAGAAGATCGACGCGATGCTGAAGGCAAAGCAGGAACTTGCTGACGAGATCTTGAGCGAAGGGGCTGAGAAATTGCTTACCGAAATGTCAGACGACGAGCTGCTAAGTTTTGTCGCGATCGACCGCACACGTGCCGGGCATGAGGAGTAGGCGATGAACTGGGGATACGGTGGTTACAGCGAATACGTACCAGTCGGCGTCCGCATCGCGAACGCGCATCTCATGGCTGCAGAGATTGCTGCGGAGCAAGGTCGAACACCAGAACCTTTGAGGGCGAATGGTAAGAAGCTTGCGAAGACGTTTTGGGGAAACGCCTGGTGTGAACACGTGGAGTGCTTCAGTGATTACGCCAGCCGGTTGCCTCGCGGAAAAACATACCTCCGAAACGGTTCGGTCACGGATTTCTTTGTTCAGCCTGGTACTGTGGAAGCCGTGGTTGCTGGTTCGGAGACGTATCAGGTTTCGATCGAGATCACGAAGCTGGCTGCGAAGAAGTGGAAGACGCTTTGCGATGCGTGTTCAGGAGAGATTAATTCGCTGATTGACCTGCTGGCGGGTGAGTTTTCCGACGGTGTGATGCAAATGCTGTCTGACAGGAAGACCGGGCTGTTTCCATCGCCAAAAGAAATGTCGCTCTCTTGTACGTGCCCAGACGGAGCGTACCTTTGCAAACACGCGGCTGCGGTTCTGTATGGTGTCGGGGCCAAGCTGGACACCGACCAGGCTCTCCTCTTCCTCTTGCGCGCTGTTGATCACAACGAGCTGGTTAGCAATGCCGTTTCAGTCGATAACCTCGACAAAGCGTTGCAGAGCGACGCGGAGAGTCTCGATGAGACCGATCTGTCAGACCTGTTTGGAATCGAACTGACTTCGCTTGCTGACCTCAACATCGAGGTCGGTGAGGAACCAGCGCCGAAGACGGTTAGTCCGCGCAAGAAGAAAGTCGTCAAAAAGAAGAAGAAAACGACTCGCAAGAAAGCGACCGGAAAGAAGAAGCGGGCGACTTCTGCGAAGGCGGCGGAGAAGACAGGAAAGAAAGCGGCTCCGAAAAAGAAGAAGGCCAAAGCTACCAAACGGAAAACGCGTCGAAGCTAGTATCGGGTCCAACCGATGCCGACCAGATTTGGCAAGGTTGTTGCCGATTTGTTTGGGTCTCCCCTGCTCTGGCGGCTCCGCAGAAGTGCCGCATTAAAACTTGCACCTGTGGAGCGTCTTGCCATTTTGATCTTTGAGTTCGACGGCCAAAATGTCGATGGTTCCCTCCGCATTGGATGGGTCGATGCGGATACTCTGAACCGGATTAGTGGATTCAAAATCAATCGTGTACTTGTGGATGTCGCCGTCATGACTGACGACGAACTTTTCACTTCGTTCCGCCGCAAAGGGTTTCCCGGGAACCTGCCAAAATACCTGTCCGTTCCCGGAAGAGGTGGACTTCATGGTGATATGAAGACTGAACGATCCAGCCGCCATCGTCTTCGGCAACCGAAAGGTCAGGTACGGGTCTCTACCGGTACTCGTCACCCGTAGCACGCCGCTTTTCAAAGCAAGTTTACACGTTCCACCCGCGCGCCAGCCGGCGACCGGGCGGCTTGGTTTCCTGTTGTTGGGCTTACCGCGCCTGTTGCGGGCTGGTTTGAGTTTTGCCTTCCCTTCGAGGCTTGGATCGTATTGCGATGGATCGAACTTTGGGTTGGGAAGCGGGCGGACTGCGTTGGTTTGTTCGAGGTGTTGTTCAATGAGCTTGTCGAGTTCAGCCACAAGATCTGGATGTTTGTCGGCAAGGTTAGTTTTCTCGCCGATGTCGTCTCGCAGATTGAAAAGCTTGTAGCGATGTTGTTTATCGTTGCCGCCGTGAAAGATGCGAATCAGTTTCCAGTCGCCGCGGTGAACGCTGACTGAGGGCGGCAACCACTCGGGCACACCCGGCGAATGTGGAAAGTAGGTGAAGATTGCATCTCGGCCAATCGCCCTGCCCTGAAATGCGGGAGTGATGCTGACGCCGTCGAAGTGCTGGTCTGGCTTGTGTTCGATGTCCAGCATGGCCAGCAGCGTGGGGTAGAAGTCGCTGCTTTGAATTATCTGTTCTGATTGAGAACTGGGTTCAATGACGTTTGGCTGAACAACGATAGCAGGACCACGAACACCTCCTTCGTACATCGTCGCCTTACCGCCGCGCAGAGGTGCATTGTTGGTCGGCACGGTGTTGTCGACAACGCTGTACATGTTGCCGCCGTTGTCGGAAGCGAACACGATGATCGTGTTGTCAGCGATGTTCAGACGGTCCAGTGTGTCGAGCAGAGTTCCCACTGCATCGTCCATACTTTCAATCATCGCAGCGTACGTCGGGCTGTGCTGTGGACTCTTGGGGTTGGCTTTCTGGCGATAGGCGTCGATCAGTGTTTTCTTGGCGTCAAATGGCGCGTGAACGCTGAACATCCAGTAGTTGAGAAAGAAGGGCTGGTTCTTATTCTTCTCCATGAACGCGACGGCTTCTTGTGCCATGCGATCTTCAATGTGTTGATTGGGAATGTCTGGGTCGTGGTCGAAGTCTTTGAACTTCCATGGTGCGACGTAGCTTCCTGCCGGTCCGGGCCCGGGGTGATGTGGAATGTCGACGTCAAAACCATGCTGGAGCGGTGAGTATGGTTCTGCTCCAAGATGCCATTTCCCGAAATGGCGGGTGGAATAACCGTTGTCGCGAAGCATTTCCGGGAGCGTGTAGTACTGCGGGTCGAGTCGCGAAACGGCGTTTGGAATGGTTGCTTTCTGC
>JBGCDN010000485.1:0-2606 GCA_045105495.1 Planctomycetaceae bacterium | reverse complement strand
GGGGAAGGGCTACATGTTCTGGCCAATCGTGAGCGACAAGGTTAAGAGCACGTTCGAGGTTGATAGTGTTAGCGCCATGGGCAACGGCGACCTGTTGTACCGAATCAAGGTGACGACTCGCATGTACCGAGACGTTGATGTGTCAGTTAGGGGCCGAGTCGGAGCTATTTCTTACAACTCTGTCTATACGGCGAACGTATTCGATCGTGAGATCGATCAGGATTTCTTGGTTGTAAGTGACGATCAGCCAGGTGAGCAGCTGCTGTGCTACGCATTGGGGCACATCTACGAGAGCAGCGGACTCGTTCCAGTCCTGTATCACGTAACGCCACGGTTCTTGGAGCAGGTATACGACGAGGTACCGCTTGCGGACCGCCGTCCATTGCCTGGAGACCGCAGTCATCTGCGACTGTTGAAGCGCAGAGACTGGACTGTTGGCAAGTACCAGCGGTTTGCGGAATTCGTAGCGCTCAGTGCCGGCAAGGTGCACCTGAGGATCCCAACCGAGAACCGCAAGGTAGTCATTCCGCTGGAAAAGTTTAGTGATAAGGACCAAATCTACGTTCGCCAGTACCTGCACGCTAAGCGAGCCGTAGAGGCCAATGGTGAGATCATGCTAGGCGGCACAATGGACAAGCGAATCCCTCGCGGTGCCAGCGTGAAAGGCCTGGATGGCTACAAACATTCCGTGGTCAACGGAGTGTTCTTCAAGACAAAATCCCAGATGTAGGAACTGGCACCAAAGACTAGGAGTTCATATCGTGAGTAACAATCTATTTGATGACATCGAAGCAGACCTTCCTGCACCCATCCAAGCGACTGTTCAGGAGAGCAGCGCGTACACAGCACCGGCACCTAAGTTCGTGTTTCCGTGGTCGCTTGTGGCAAGAATCGCTTTGGGTTTGGTAACTGTCTGCCTGCTTGTTGGCCTTGGGATCTTTGTGGTCCAGATGAACCCAGCAGAGAAAATCCAGTCTGCTTTGGCTTCGAAGGAGCCTACGGCCTCAATGGCCGACGAGAACAGCCCGGAGTGGCTGAAGCGGGTTGATCGTTTTGTAGCGGAGACCCGGATGACGGTTAAGATTCTGGAGGGAGCACGCACCCCAACTACTTCGCAGATCGAGGAAATGGCAGCGGAAATCCGTAGAGGTACGCAAGGGCTTCACATGGATACTCCTGCGGAAGTTCGCGGTTACTGCGTGAAGATGGCTGATTGGTCTGAGCGTATGGCCGAACTCTCGAAGTTCCGACAAGAAGCGAAAGTCGCATACGAAGATGCTCAGGAGAAATTCGAATTTTGGAAGAAGGAAGAGGCTGCAGGAAGTGGCCGGGCCGACAAGGCGGCGGCGCATGTCATCGACATGAAAGATCGAATGGAAAAGCACGAGCGCAACATGAGTGAAATTCCCTTGAAGATGACCGAACTCCTTGATCAGGTCATCGCGTTCTAGGCTTCGTCGCGGTCGGGCGTGCGGGCGAACTCCGTTTACGCCGTGAGCTAAAATTTCATATATTTCGATTGCGAAGTACGCGTCTGGGGAGAAATACGTGTTGAACTCATCGGCGTTGGTAGTCGAGGAATATAGAGCGGCGAAGGGACAGGTGAAGTACGCCTGTCCTTCTTGTGGGGACCGATTGACTTCATCCCTCTCTCAGGCAGGCAGTCAAGACTTCTGCCCTGCTTGCAATAGTGCCTTCATTGTTCCAGGTGTCAAAGAACTGGCGGAACAGAAGTTAGTCCGATCGAAGCAGTTGGAGTCGCAGCGAAAAAAGGCTGAATTGGCTGAACAGCATCGAGAAACCGCGAAGGCGGAGCGGAACGCGAAAGCCGCAAGTTCCATTGCTAAAAAGTCGGCCAAGAAGCAAAGGCTGCAACTCGACAAAGACCCGATACTTGAGTGGGCTATCTATGCTGTGATTTGCTTGGGCTTCTTGGCCTTCGCTGTAGGACCGCACATCGTCAAAGCAATCACAACGGATAGCACAATGCTATGCGTGATCATTTTGGGATTGTTCGGCATCGGCGTCGTCTTGAATTTCATCAGCGTATGGCAATTGAGAGCCGAGTACGTATGTGCGGCAGCTTGCATGCAGAAGTTGACGGCCAACGGCATCAAGAAAGTGATGATGGGATTCCCAGCCGGCATCTTCCATCGCCATGTTCAACAACTCGGGAACATCGCGAAGTATGACGACAACTTCACGCAGGACTCGCTGGTCACTCTTCTCTACAGTCGGCTAATGTCGAAAGCTAAGATCGTAGATATTCTTTCGAACGTACTCGTATCCCTGGGATTGATTGGTACGATTCTGGGGCTTATCAACATGACAGATGGCTTGTCTGCTGCAATGGAGTCGCTAAGCGGCGAAGATGGCGCCGCCAGTCTTCTCGATGGTATGAGAACTACCATGAGCGGACTGGGCACAGCGTTTTACACAACTTTGATAGGAGCCATGTTGGGGAGCGTCGTGCTGCGAGTCTTGAACAATGTGTTTACGTCGAGCGTTGACTTGCTTGTTACCTACATCGCGCGAACGGCTGAAGTGCAGATCGGGCCACAGTTGTAGCAAGATGCACGGGGCCGGAGATCTCGGTTGGAGGCTAC
>JBGCDN010000484.1:0-3799 GCA_045105495.1 Planctomycetaceae bacterium | reverse complement strand
TTCCTGGGCAACTTCCAGATGAACGCCCAATCCGTGATCGACGGATGTGAAAACTCCAATTGGCCATTTCGACATGATTGACTCCGGCTGTGAACTTCGATGAAGCCGAATGATACCCAGTGACTTGTCCCGAAACCAACCACCTGAAGAGCACGCTTCCGAACAAAAGGTTTCAGACGTTCCGGCAATCGGCCATCCAGTTATCAGGCCCTTACCTTGTCGAGGCTAATAGATCTTTCGCTTCATCTCCTCGGCTTAATCGGAATGATCCGCACACACTGATCCATATCGCCAGCAGGGAAGTCCAAATCATCAAATCATGACTCAACTGCGCCGTAGGCTTTGGGTCGATCGTCGATGACCATTCAACCCGATGATCTTGCAGAAATAACAGTCCAAGGGCCAAAATATGTCCATCGTCATGACTCACAAGGACTGGCTGAAACGAACCAACGCCGGCGCGTTGTCACGGCGCAGCAAGAAACTAAAAGCTGTCGACGGCGCGCTCCTGCAATACGAACAGGCGCAGAACGAGCAGGGGCTTGCGGAACTTCAGCGAACACTGACTGCGTGGATGCAGAGCAAGGGCAACACATGGCAGTCGAGTTCTCGCAACAAACACAACGCGGTTGAAACGCTGCTACGCCAAGTGGTCGATATGGCCGCTGCAGACCCAAACATCACAGAAGATGAAGAAGCCGCGAGTGAACGGCTGATGGGTGAATCTGCTGAGGTCATGCAGCAACTGTTTTGTGGCGCCGAGCTTGTTTGGAAGAAGGGGTTCTCCACCAAGCTGGGGAATCAAAAATGGGGCACGCGAGGAAACACCGCTGCTGCGGCTTCTAATCTTCGTGTCCTGACGAATGGGGCCATTGGTGGAGCCAACGAAAGTGCGGCGGCGGGAACCAGTGACGGTCGGGCGATGCAAGTTGCACAGAAGCTCATTGATGGCATCGTCCCTGGTTCAGCGAAGAGGGAGGTTCTTCAGCTTGTCGATTTGATTGTCCCTCAGTTTGCGAGAGAACTCACTGCGTCGCTGGTTCCATTTGTCGGTCTCCTAACAGCCGGTGGCAGCGCAGTTTGGGGAGGCATTAATGTGGTGCGCCGACAGTACCAACTTAACCGCATGAAGATGCATGGCGAACGTGTTCTCTCCGTTGGGGAACCAGCAAAAGCCATTCAGGCAATCGTTCGGATTTGTGAACGCGAACGCAACTACGAGGCCTTTGGAGCCTCCGTTGCCTTAACGGAATTCTCTGCAAAGCTAGTTGCCTTCGCTGTCGATGGTGGAGCTGCATCGACAGCCGCAATTGGCCTGGGTGCGAACGTGCTGAAACTAACCAACATCCTTCGAGTCACCACGCGTGATGTTTTGGAACGCCGCGCCGCGAACAAACTGATGGCACTCGACAGTATTGATGTCTCTGTTTTCGAGGAGTGCCCCATTGTCGGCTGCTATCTCGTCTGTTGTGCTCCGACCAGTGTCCTGGTCAATCAGATACTCACACGCTTTGGCGATCATGGTTGGATGGACGAAGTCGAACGCAACGTCACCAAGCATGTCACTCCGCTTCGCACGCACGCCAGACAGCTCATCACGCAGTCTCGATTTGAGATTCCAACACTGAGGAGCTACGCGGGTCTTGTCGAAGTGAACGAGGACGAATTGGAACGCATGCGGAATTCAATGGGTAAGACCGCCATTGGGCAGGATAACCTGTCTTCGGCCGGTGCTTAATTGCCCTGAAATTACGAATTTCGCTTTACAATCCGCATTTCGCATTCTTGCTTGATTCTAATGATGTTCGTCCCTTCCCTGGAGACAGATGTCATGCAACGAATCGATACCGACTCTCTTGTTCTTCAAGACGACAACGACGAACGCATCGCGCGGGTTTCAGATCTGCTGGTTGGCGACCTGCAACACAGCTCCGACGGTAAGTATCGGGACCTGACGCTTACAGTTCCCATAAGCCCCGGCGTCCAACTCGGGCGGACGCTGAACGTGTTCAACACCGAATCGTGGCAGACCGTGTTCACGTTCGTTTCGGACCGGATACACTTCCAGATTCAGGGAGAATGCTTCCAACGAATCGACGCTCGCGCCTATGTCGAGGCGTGAGCGGCCTCCGGCTACGGCCGCCCCGCATACCTTGCCGCAATCGTATCGCACCCGACCATGCGTTCTCGCAGACTGTCTGAGGCGTGCTCGGCAACCCAAAACTCAGCGAAAACAGCCGCGCAACGATGTCGCGAAGGAAGAGCTGTGGTCCGTCACACGGTTTCGTCTACCATGTAGGCAGCGAGTTTGATCGGGAAAGAGCCAGATGATTATTCAAAAAGAATACAAGTTCTACGCGGCGCATCGAAACGAAACGTTGCAAGATAAGTGCAGCAACCTTCATGGACACCGCTATGGCCTGAAGTGTTTCTTTGAAGTTGAACGCAACGGCGATATCACAACGCTGTTTGGTGACTTTGACGCGAAGATCGAGCCGTGGCTCAAGAATGAATACGACCACGGGATGCTCATTCATGCGAACGATTCGCTGTACGAAACGCTTATCGGACACATGGAAAGAACAGGTGAGAGCCTTCGTTTGAAGGTGATGGAACGCCCGACGAGCGTCGAGAATCTGTCGTGGATGATGTTTACTGAAATCACCGACATGGGATTCCACCTGAACCGGATCGAGATCCGCGAAACAGACACTTCTGTTGTGACTTACACACGTGAAGACTGGATTGCCGACAACCGCCTGTTTGCCAAAGCTCCATCTGAGCACGTCGAAGCAGATTGAAAGATCTCTTCACCGCCGCCAGACGGAGGTCGTGATCTGCTCTTTCAGCGAATGCTTCCCACCGAGTCTGGCGGACCGTTGCCACAACGCAACGTCTCGGGAATTTCGCGCAGGTCTGAACTGACGCTATCCAATGCTCGGCGTTTTTTTGACTGGATGAACCTCGTTGCTGTACAATTGAGGTTCAGGCTGTTCCCTTCGTATTGAACTTCTCCAGAGACGTCGATTCCGACGCCCGTTCAACCGGTAGACAGATCGTTTCATGGCTGCGGATTCAGGAACCTCTGGTTCCGCTCATTCATCAATCCAATCTAGCTCGTTGCCAATTGGCGCCGAGGAGCCAACTGTCGTCCGGTCTCCAAGCTCGTTTTCCGGGTTGGGATCTCAGTCACAAAATGACCCGCACGCTTTCATGCTGTCGACCGAATCGTCGCAGCCTTTGGTCATCACGCCGACTCTAAAGCGACTGTTTGACAGAGACCAGGAAGTCTTTGGGATTAGGTTGGGCGAGTTCGTTCTGGAAGGCCCACTTGGAACCGGAGGCATGGGTGCTGTTTTCCGGGCCCATGATGCGAGGCTTGGCCGGAAAGTTGCCTTGAAGGTGCTCAGTCCGGACGCGACGCTCGATTCGCAACTTGTCAGCCGATTCCACAACGAAGCCCGCGCCACGGCGCGGTTGAGTCACGACAACATTGCTCGCGTTTATTCCAGCGGCGAAGATCTTGGCGTTCACTACATTGCATACGAACTGATCGACGGCACGAACCTACGTGAACTTATCGCTGCCAAAGGCACCGTATCTCCCTCCGACGCCGTCAGCTTCGCCATTCAGATTGCGATGGCCCTGAACCACACCGTTGCAGCAGGCGTGGTTCATCGAGACATCAAACCATCCAACATCATCATCACCCCCGAAGGCCGCGCGCGAGCTGTTGACCTTGGGTTGGCTCGTCGGGAGTCGGACGATTCCATTGCTGACCTGACCGTAGCCGGTGCGA
>JBGCDN010000483.1:0-11086 GCA_045105495.1 Planctomycetaceae bacterium | reverse complement strand
TTCACGGTTCAGGGCGAAGGCACAGAGCGATTTCGTTCTGCAAGTCGCGTGACCGAATGGTCGATACGCGCGAAGAATCGAGAGAAGGCGATCGAAACCGCATGGGTTGCTGTGCGTTCGGCCAAGATCAAACGCGACCGACGATACGCTCTGGCTCTGCTAGTGGAGTCGTATCGGCTGAAGGAAAAGAAGAAGGGGCTCGAGGCCCTCATCAAAGAGTTTGAGAAACTCGACAAAGACGAGAAGCAATCGCTTACCGACGAGATGCGAACGGTCTGGATTTCGCTTTTGCGAGAATTGGAACGGTATGAAGACGCTATCCGGCTCTTCAAAGAAGGCGCAAAAGGCGGCAGTGGATTTACCGTAGAGATGCGCCGGGAACTGCTTGAGATGGAAGGCGAAGCGGGGCGGACGGATGCCATGATGGCTTCGTATCGGGAGTTGATTTCGGCAGAACCAGACCAACTGGTTTGGCGTAATGGGCTGACAAAGATCCTGTTGCAGCAGGGGAAGGAAGCTGAGGCGAAACAGCTCTGGACAGACTATATCGCCGCTACAGAAAACGGTCAGCAGCTACTACTCAGCGCACAGTCGCTGGGAGACTTGGGTCTCGACGGACTTGCCGCGCAGGTGGTTCAGCGAATGGTGAAGTTGAATGCCGATCAGGGACAGGGGCTGTTGTTCCTCGCTGACTTACAACAGCGGCGAGGTCGTCTGGAGGAATCCGAAGAGACGTTGAACCAGCTAAACAACCTGGCTGGTGCTGGCGACGTTGTTCGGTTCGAACTGGCAGCTGCGTTCGAACGCGTGGGTCGGCAGGACAAAGCTGTCGAAGTGATTGAAGGAATTCGGAACAACCGAACGGAGGTCGCGACTGACCTCGAGATGCGACTCGCCTGGCTTTACAGCGAGACAGGCGAAGAAGACAAGGCGCTCGAGCAGTGGTTGTCGTTGTGGAAGGAAACCAAGTCCATTCCGCGACGTCGCTACGTCGAAGATCGGCTCATGACGGTTGCCAGTCGTTTGGGAACACTTGGCGATATCGCAGTTGATCTGGAAGTGAAGTTGATGGACGGAAAGGCTGACGATCGCGAAGCCGGCCTGCTGACTCGAATTTATAGTCGAGTTAACGATTCCGTCGCAGCGTCAGAAGTGCTTGAAGAATACATGACTCAGGCTGGAAAGCAAGAAGTGGAGCGCCTGCAGGAAAAGGCACGCATCTATCAGATCTGCAACGACTACTGGAGCTACGAGAAGGTTATCGAGCAGTTGATCGAAGTCGATCCGCCAGGCGAAACCGACTACCTCAGACAACTCGCGTTAAGCATGTTGGAACGTGGTAAGGCTCAGGATGCTCGCAAGGTTCTGATGAAGTTGCGAGATGCTCAGGGGGCCACTGATGACATTGGCGGTGAGTTTGAAGCCGGCGTTCTATCGTTGGTTGGAATGAAGAAGGAAGCTGCTGATGCTTACCGCAAAGGGATTGCGTCGCACCCGGATCGAATTGAATCGTATTTGTTGTTGGCCAACTTGTTGAAAGACCTTGGCCAGACACAACGAGCGGTGGGCATGTTTCAGTACTTGGCGGAAAATGCTGACAAGGACGACCTGTTCACGATTGCGATAGATGGCTTGTTGAACATGGAAGCCAACCGCAACGTTATGCAATGGGCAAGGCGAATCACGTTGCAGCGATTGGCTGATCGAGACGACAAAAACTATTTGTATCAGTTGCTGGCGGACCTTTCGGAAGAGGTCAACGACAAGAATGGTCGCATTCGCGCGATGGAGAATTCACTGGCGGTTTCAGGTTCTCGCCGATTGCAGATTCTGCGTGAGTGCATGGATCTGTCTTCTCGAATTCGCGGCGGTGTGTTCTACAGCAACCGCTCGCGTGGCCCAACAAATGCCAACAACGAACCGTTCTTTGCATTTGGTCGCCGATTGATTGGATTGGGAGAGTTAATGCCGCCGCAGGTATTCCTCGACCTTGGTCAGGCGTTCCTCGACGACGGAGATGTCGGCAGCGCCGAACGCACCTTCAGTATGGCTCGCAACCACGCAGACGAACGCGGCTACGAGCGCGATGTTGCGAAGATCTTTGAGACGGCTGGTCGTCGTAAGGAATCGCTGGAGCGTTACGATCGGCTGCTAAGGACGAACCCGTCTGACGTCGCACTTATCGCCCGTGTCGCCAAGCTGAACGAGCAGATTGGGCAAGACGATATTGCCTCCAAGTTCTACACGCGTGGGTTCAATCTACTTCTGGATCAAACGCCGTTGACGACGCTTGAGAAAGAAGACGAAAGTCAGACGGGCTTCTACTGGGCTCAGAATCAGGATGCATACGACAAGTACGCTGAACAGCTACTGCGCGGTGTGCTGGTCACGATGCCGGACTCAGATGTCGACGGGTTCCTGGATGAACAACTTGGAGTCGTTGAGCGTGAATTGAATGCGATCACCAACAATGCGGATTCGGGCCGATTCGCTAAGAAGTTGTCTGATTCGCCACGTATTCAGCGGCGGTCGGCGGGCCTGCGGCGAATGCTGTTTTCGTTCGATCGTCCAGAACGGCTTCGTCAGATGGATTCCTTGCTTCTCAGCCGGTTGTCCGATGACAAGTCTCTGCCAGGAGATTTGGTTCGGGCTCGGATTGAACGTGGTGAATTGGCGGCGGCTCGGACGTTGCTGAAGGAAGTTGCTGACGAGAAGATTCGTACGCAGTTTGCGGCAGAGTTGGGTGATGTCAGCGCGGCGAGTGCGACTGGGAAGTTGTCGCCGAAAGAGATGTGGCGACAGTTGATGCCGCACTGGCTGGCTGGCGATAAGACCGCAGCCTTGAAGATTCTTCGGCGAGTTGATCGAACCAAGCTGACCGGCAGCGATGTCGGCCAGACGATCAGCTACGTCTACACAGGTGCACAACCGGAATACAAACAACAGTGGTCGTCAGATGTGTTCATCCTCTGTCAGTTGGCGATGACGCTGGGCGATGAAGGACTAGCCTTGCAGTTCGCGAGATCTCGACTGCAGCGAGCGGGTTCTGTCTCGGGGCCAATCTTTGGCGACCCGGCCATCACGCTGCTGAAAGCGTTCAAACAACTGCTTCCTCAGGAGTCGTTCACGCAACTTGCTCGGTTCGCGTTCGATTCGTTCAAGGAGAGTGACCGCAACGGACTAGCGTATCTGTGGCTGCTATCGCAGCTGGAAGACGAAAAGCTCTCAGACGATGACATGTTGGCTCGGCTGGACGAATTGAAAATCAGCCTCGACTACTATCGATTCACGTTCAAACAGGCGGTGGAAATTTTCCCGAAGCCAATTCTTGCGACCGCGTTGACTCGCGTGATGGACAACACCGATCAAAAGATGGTTGCGGGACCGTTGGCGGCGGTGCCTTTCGAATACGAAAAGCCATTGTCGACGGAGTTGCAGAAGGTCATCGTCGACGGCGTAAAGGAAGGTCTGCCAGCATCGATTCGCGAAGACTACCTCACGTACGTCGCAACGCGATTGCCCGGCCGTTACTACCCGACGAATCAGGAACCGCCGGCAATTCTGCAGAACCTCGCGAACGCGGAATGTGCTTTGAAGGTTATCGCAGAGTTTGCTGCGGATGAAGTTCGAGCTTCTTCCGAACCGGTCGCCAATCGGGCGACAGCGTTGGAAATTCTCATCCTGAAGGAGCTGGGAAGGACCGAAGAAGCTGTTGACAAAGCATTGAAGCTCTACGATCCAAAACGCACCATCACAGACTACTACGAGCGATACACATGGCAGCGAGTCGAACGCGAAGTGTTTCCACTTGCTCCGGATCGGTTCATGGCGAAGTCGTTGGGCGCGAAGGAAGCTGAAAAACCAACGGTTGCCGATACTGACAAACGCATCGCTTTCATGCGAAGCCTGAACGATGAAGCCGCGTTGAGAGCGGAGTATGAACGGGCCTGGAAGCTGCATCCGAAGCAAACGAAGTACCCCCGCGCGTACAAGAGTTGGGAGCAACGTGCCGGCCGGACGATGAACGTGCTTGCGATCGATGAGCGGCTACTGACCGAAGCACGGTTCAAACAGGAGACTCCCAAGGACGCCGCAGATGCAAAGCGAAAAGCGAAGTCGCAGCAGGCAAGGCTGCTGAGTATGCATCGTCGTGTCGGAGACCAGTGGTTTGCCGTTGGTCATCCGGTGAACGGACTGCAGCACTGGCGATTGCAGGACGATATCGAGATTGCTCGATTTGAAGAACAAAAGCAAAAGCGTGCTCTGGCCAAAGCGAATCCGAAAGGCCAGTCGAAATCGGCACCAAAGGAGAAGACGAAGTCTGCGGGCGAACCGCCCAAGGTCAAAGGTTCGGCCCCCTTAAAAATTAGTGCGCCAGCGTTGAAGCTGCAGGGGTCGATTCCGGCTGCGATTATTTCAAGGGCGGCGACCGCCGTTAAGCAGGTCGCAAAGGCCACAGCGCCTGTTGCGGCAACCGTTAGCGCTGCCAAGCCGTCAACCAAGCCGAAGACTGTGGCAGATCTAAAGAAGGCGGTCGAGGCGAAGAAGCCCGACGAGGCGGCGGCGATTCTGCGAGGCTTGTGGCGGACTTATCCACCAGTCGAAGCTACGCCTTACCGCATTTTCTCTAGTCCGGCCCGGTTTGGGAATCTGCGTTGGCCGGGGGCTACGTCAAAGCCGACTGTAAAGCAGGATGACAAGAAGCTGTCCGATGAAGAAAAGAAGAAGCTGGCTGAGGAGAACAAGCGGAAGGCAGATGAAGCAAAGCGAGAAGCCGAAAAACGCAAGCGGCAGCGATTGCGTGGTGGTTTGGCCATTCTGGATTTGCCACCTACGAAACGAACGGTGCGGCCTCCGGCTGAGACAGTTTGGAGCAAGCTGGCAACGGAGCCGTGGGCGATCGAAGAGATGGATCGGCTCATTCGTAGTCGATCGACCACCGAGCTAAGCCAGGTTCGTCCCATTATTTTGGCTCTGTTGAAATCTCGCCGTGAAGCAGAAGGTGATAAAGCTGTGTTCAAATCGTTGTTGGATTCGATCCGCAACGGACGAGCGGGCCGAATTCAATCGATTCAGATTATTGCGATGCTGGAAGAGAACCATGAACTGCTTGGCGACAATGCCGAAGCAGTGATTGACGATCTCTCGCAAAGTCTCGATTTGGATCAGGCATCTGTGTCGCTGCAGTTGGCAAAGCTGTGTGTGAAGTCTGGTTTGAAGGAGCGGGGTTCTGCCTTATTCGTCCACTACGCATCTCGTGCGTCTGATCGCGACTACTATGGCACTGATCTGAACATCAGCTTTACGACTCTCATTGAAGAGGCGAGGGAAGTCTTCGAGGGTGAGGAGCTGTTTCAGTTGGTCGAAGAGATGTTCCTCGCGTCGCCTGTGAAAAGCGACGCCACCGTTGACACGGTGCTGGAGTTGCGGCACAAGCAACTCGAACCAGCCGAAGCTGCACGGAGATCTGAGTCTTACTTTGCTGCTCTGGATGAGAATCCGACTGCGATTCGGATTAGCCCCTCTGTTTGGGGGACCAGAATCTTCTCTGAAGCGAAGGACTTCCGTCGAGCACAACAGTGCCTGCGTTCTGCCATTCGCCGTAACACCATGCCGCAGGATGAAATTGGCGTTCGCGTGTTCGAGCGGAAACTCAATCGCAAAGACATGCTGGACATGTTTCCTGCTAATCCCGAGCGGCATACCGATTACGCAGGCTGGCTGAAGGTGGCTTCGGCAACGATACACGAGTTGATCGCTGAGGGAGCATCGCGACCGTTGGCGACCGAGATGCTACTTGTCATTGCTCATCGACAGTGTCAGTTACAGCAGCAAGCAGCGGCTCGACTTACGTTGCAACCTGTCGCGGACAACGTAGCTAAGGATAAGCGGTTGTTGCTTCTGGCTATCGATGTCTTCCGTGAATCCGGCTTGGTGAAGGAAGCCCTGGAGCTGCAGACCCATCAGTATGACGCTGGAACGTTGTCTTACGTTCGCTTCGGTGATCTGTTGACAGACGTGGCGAGCATTCAGGGGAAGTCAGCGGCTGCAGAGCTATTTGCCGAGCTGTCAGATCGATGTTTGGACGAGGATTTGTTGAACGCCGCCGGAGGGATCGCGGACGCGGCAACCTTGAATCAAATTCGCCAAGCTGCCGTCGATGCGAAAGCGGAATTCGAAGCTCGTAAGAAGGCCGCGTCATCTCGACGAAGCAAACGGGCCAAGTGGTCCCGCGAAGATGCCGAACAGAGAAAGGCTGAGGCGAAGAAGAAAGCCGAAGCAAAACAGGCGAAGAAGACGAAGGGCTCGGCCGCTACGAAGCCCAAGCCGGTGAAGCCCTGAACGCGGCCGCCGGTAGAGTTGGTGTCGACAATAGGATTCGGTAGTCTGGGTTCATCGACACCACAACATGGACTCACAATATGACCCACCGCGCGCTTGGACTGCTGTTCGTTTTCGTTCTTCCCATCTCGGCTCAGGAAACCAGCGTTAAGCCGGTTCGTATGGGAGCCGGTGCCATGACCTTCGAAACTGTTCCCGGCTGGGGACTCGATTCCAACGGGAAGTCGGTGTTGGGGCCTACGCACGGTGGCGTTGTTGTCGACAAGGCCGGCAATATCTACACAAGTGCGAAGCAGGGCGTTGTTAAGTTCTCGCCGGATGGCAAGGTTCTTCGCCGCTACTTTGGCGACCAGTACTCGCAGATGCATGACATCGAGATTCGCGAGGACGATGGTTCAGAGTTCATTTACGGAGCCCGCGATGCGGCTGCTGAAGGCGTGAAGTTTGATATCGACACGGGTGAAGTCGTCTTGAAGATGCCGCTGCCGAAAAAGGAATCCGGGCTGAATGTCAACTTCCGACCGACGGCCATCACGGTCCTTCCGAACGGGGACATTTTCCTCGCCAACGGGTACGCCAGCAATCACATCTTTCGTTTCGATAAGACCGGCAAGTACCTGTCTCACTTCGGAAAGAAAGGCAACAACCTGAAACAGTTCAATACATGTCACGGCATGACTCTCGACACCCGGTATAACCCGCCACGGCTGCTCATCTGCGATCGGAACCACAAGCCGAAAGGGCGGCTGGTTCATTACAGTTTGGATGGCGAATTCATCGAAGAAGTTGTGACGGGCTTGGGGATGCCAACATCGGTTTCGATTCAAGGTGACTTTGTGTCGGTGCCCGACCTGCATGGGCGAGTCGTCATTCTGGACAAGACGAACACAATTATCGCGGTGCTGGGACACAATCCAGATCGAAAAAGGGGAGGAAGTTTCAACGTTCCTCAGAAGGATTGGATCGAAGGGATTTTCAGTGGAACACATGGTTCGAGCTGGGACAAAGACGGAAACCTTTACGTGCAAGACTGGAATGTATCCGGTCGGTTAATGAAGCTGGTCCGAATCAAATAGTCGGGACAGATTGGCCGAGTTAATCCATGCTGAACTCCAACGACTTCCAAATCTCGCTGCCGGACTGGGCCGTTGCAGAACTACAGGCGCTCCCGGCGCGGATTGATTCGATTGAAGAGCGGATGGCGATCGTCATCCGCTTTTCTGCTTTGAATATCCAGCACGATACGGGCGGTCCCTTCGCGGCCGGTGTATTCAACGAAGAAACTGGCGAACTAGTTACCGTCGGCGTGAACCGAGTTGTCCCATCGAATTGCTCGTCTGCTCACGCCGAAGTTGTCGCCTTGTCTCTCGCTCAAAAGAAGCTGCAGACGTTTGATCTGGGAGGCAAGGATCTGCCGCGGCATCAATTGGTCGTCAACTGGCGCCCCTGCGCGATGTGCTATGGGGCGGTGGTTTGGTCTGGTGTTCGATCGCTGGTGATCGCGGGAAGTGACGGTCAGCTTGAACAAATCACCGGGTTCGATGAAGGTCCTATCCACCCGGATTGGATGGCCGAACTACAGCGACGCGGAATCTGTGTGACAGACAACGTTCTGAAAGACGACGCTTGCAACGTGTTCCGCACGTTTCGCGAGAGTGGAAAGCTGGTCTACAACGGACGTCGATCCGACTAAGACATTACCTCTTGCGTGCTGCCGAACTATGAGAAACTCCGAACGACGTGTTCGAAGGAATCAACGGTTCTGTCGACGTTTTGCAATTTGTCGAAGCCAAACAGTCCGATGCGAAAGCTCTGAAAGTCGTCGCGTTCGTCGCACTGCAGCGGTACTCCGCCTGCGATTTGAATACCGCCTTCAGCAAACTTCTTCCCGGTCTTTACATCCGGATCGCTGGTGTAGCTCACAACCACACCGGAGGCCTGAAACCCCTCGGCGGCAACACTTGGAAATCCGTTTGCGGTCAGAACTTCGCGGATGCGGCGACCCAGTTCATTTTGCTTGTCTCGTAGCTGATCAAAGCCAATCTTCTGCGCTTCGGCAATTGCGTTGCGGAATGTTGTCAGGGCGTCCGTTGGCATGGTCGCGTGATAGGCGTGTCCGCCGCCTTCATAGGTCTCCATAATCTGCAGCCATTTCTTCAGATCGCATGCGAAGCTACTGCTAGTGGTCGATTCAATGGCTTCTCTCGCGCGGGCTGACAGCATGACGATGCCAGAGCAGGGCGTTCCGCTCCACCCCTTCTGCGGTGCCGTCACCAGAACGTCGACACCGGTCTCTTCCATGTTGATCCACGACGTGCCTGAGGCAATAGAATCCACTACGAACATCCCACCGTAGGAATGCACAGCTGTGGCAACCGCTTTCAGGTAGTCGTCCGGCAGCATCATGCCAGCCGATGTTTCGACGTGAGGGGCGAATACAAGATCTGGTTTCTCAGCTTCGATGGTTCCAACGACTTCATCAATCGGAGCTGGAACAAACGGCGCTTGGGCGGCGTCTTCGGTCATGCGGGCTCTGAGCACAATCTCTTCGGACGGGATTTTTCCCATCTCGAATATCTGGCTCCAGCGATAACTAAACCAGCCGTTGCGAATGACGAGACATTTCTTGTCGTGGGCGAATTGTCGGGCCACTGCTTCCATGCCGACGGTACCGGTACCCGGTATGACAACCGTCGAGTTTGCTGCGTAAACAGATTTCAACAGCTGAGAGATGTCGTTCATCACGCTGCGAAACGACTGCGACATGTGGTTCAACGCGCGGTCAGTGTAGACGACGGAGTATTCCAGAAGTCCGTCCGGATCGATGTTTGGAAGTAGGCCAGGCATGGTGGTTCTCACTGTTTCTTGTTGAGGCCAAAGCATACCAATGCGGCCCCCGTTGTGGAAAACACCCGTCGCGACTTGGAGCACAGTTTCACGACATCGCTGGTCGACGCCACTTACGATTGTTCGTCTGGTGGACCCATCTGAACAACCTGTCCGCCAGCTTCACCGGCTTCGGGACCGAGCGACACAATCCAGTCTGCGGCGCGGATAAGTTCTTCGTTGTGTTCGATCACGACAACGGTGTGGCCGGCATCAACCAGTCTCTTGAGTACTTTAATCAGCCGGAACACATCAACGGCGTGTAAGCCACTTGTTGGTTCATCGAGGATGAATAGCGAACTGCCTCTGGTTGTTTGTCCGAGTTCATTGGCCAGCTTGACGCGCTGAGCTTCGCCGCCGGATAGCGTGTGGGCCGGTTGTCCGAGTGCAAGGTAGCCCAGCCCAATGTCGCAGAAGGTCTGCAGCATTCGGTGGATCCGGTCGAAGTTGCTGAAGTGATCCGCGGCTGCGTCGATTCTCATGTTTAGAACATCGGCCACGGTCAGTCCGTTGAATCGAATCGATAAGGTCTGTCGGTTGAACCGTGCTCCGCGACAGACATGGCACGGAACCAGAATGTCGGGCATGAACTTCATCTTCACACGATTCACACCTTGTCCACGGCACTCCGAACAGTTTCCTTCCTTCACATTGAAACTGAAGCGACGTGCCGTAAACCCGCGAATTCGCGACTCGCGCGTCATGGCAAACAGCTTTCGAATCTCACCCCACAAACCGGTGTAGGTCGCTGGGTTCGTTCGACCACTTTTGCCGAGCGGACGAGCATCGCATTCCAGTACCCGCTGGAACGCATCAAGTCCTTCTATTGAGTCGCACAGTCCGGTTGGTGCTTCCTTGCGATTGATGACGGCGCGGGCGATTGGTGCCAGCGTGTCGATTACCAACGAACTCTTTCCAGAACCGCTCACGCCGGTAACACAGGTCAGTGCATTGATTGGAAACCTGGCATCAACGCCACGAAGGTTGTTTTGTGTAGCGTTGGCGATCGTGATCGCCGGTCCATCGCTTAGATCGGCTGGAAGCAGGCTGGATTCAGATTCTTGGAACCGCAGCTCGCCACGCAAGAACCGCCCCGTTTCTGATTCGTGGACAGATTGAACCGCAGACTGATCCCCCTCGGCAATGAGTTGACCCCCATCGGCGCCGGCTCCGGGGCCCATGTCGATGATGTGATCAGCGGCTCGCAGAACATCAGGATCGTGTTCGACGACAACAACACTGTTTCCCAGGTCACGCAGTTGTTCCATCGACTGAATCAATCGATGCGTGTCACGTGGATGAAGCCCGACCGTCGGTTCGTCCAGAATATAGCAGGCCCCCGTGAGTCCCGAACCAAGACACCGAGCCAGCCTCGCGCGCTGGAACTCACCACCGGACAGACTGCGCGATGTGCGTTGCAACGTGAGATAGCCAAGGCCAACCTGCTGGAGATACTTGAGGCGTGTGCCGATTTCGGGCAGTGTCTGCAGGGCGACTTCGTAGCGTTCTCCATCGAAGTGATCCGCCGCGGTTGCCAGCAGCTGATCACAGAATTGACTCATCGCTTCGACCGTCATGTCGGACAGTTCGCCGATAGTACGACCGCCGATTTGAACCGATCGGGGAAACGACGCGAGCCGTACGCCGTTGCAATCCGCGCAGAGTTTCGTCGGTTCGGCATCCTCATCGTCGTCAGGGGCGATATGGCCCAGCCCTCTGCAGGAGGGGCATGCACCATAAGGGCTGTTGAAGCTGAAGCTTCTTAGCTCAAGGTTCTGGAAACTCAGTTCGCAGTCGGGGCAAGCGAAACGCGTGCTGAAAAGTCGATCGTGCCACTCGCCGTCATCCTGGTGGCTGA
>JBGCDN010000482.1:0-5445 GCA_045105495.1 Planctomycetaceae bacterium | reverse complement strand
ACAACGGTCGCTGGCCGGGATGGTCATGAAATTCAGATGAAGTCCGGCAACACGTTCCGGATGAAGCTGGATGGTTCTCGCATCGAGCATTTCACTCACGGGCAGGTGAATCCGTTCGGCATGATTATCGATGAGTTTGGAGATCACTTCACCGCGGACTGTCACACGAAGCCGGTCGCGCTTCTGCTGCAAAGCGGCTACTACGACAGCTTCGGCAAGCCGCACGACGGGCTCGGTTACGTGCCCGATGTGATGGATCACCTTCATGGTTCAACCGCAATTGGTGGTCTGGCTCAGGTTCACGATTCCAACTGGCCGCCAGAGTTCCAGGGAAACACGTTTGGTGGGAACGTGATGACAAGTCGCGTCAATCGAAACTCACTGCATCGAACCGGTTCCACCGTGAGAGCCCAGCAGGAACCCGACTTCCTGCTGTCTGGCGATCCATGGTTCCGTCCAGTCGATCTGCAATTCGGCCCCGACGGCGCGCTTTATGTGGCTGATTTTTACAACCGCATCATCGGTCATTATGAAGTCGACTTGAAGCACCCTGGTCGGGATCGAACCAGTGGTCGTATTTGGCGAATTAGCTACGGCTCCAAGAAGACCGCCCTCCCCGATCTGAACGGGAAGTCCGCGAGGCAATTGGTTCGCTTGTTCAAATCGTCCAACCTCGCCTTGCGAAAACTGGCAGAAGATCGCTTGGCCGATCGCATGGGAAATCGAGCAATCGTGGCGGCAACGGATGGACTGAAAGATAAGGACCCAAATGTCCGGATTCATAGTCTTTGGGTACTCCAGCGATTGGACAGGGCTTGCAAACTGACAAGCGATCCCAACGACCGTGTTCGAACACATGCGGTGAGAACCGGGCAGGCAGTGGAGACGACAGGCGAAGAAGGTCCGCCCACATCGATTGTCTGGTCGCTCCGAACCAGTTTGCTGGACGAATCACCTATGGTCACCCGCGCGGCGGCAATGTCGGCGACGGTTCATCGAGACAAATCATTGATCCGCCCACTACTGATCGCGCTGCGGCATGCCGATGCGAAGGACGTTCATCTGCGACACGCGCTGCGGATGGCTTTGCGTGATCATCTGAAAAACAAAGATTGGTTCCAGGAAACCATTGCCTCCGTCGAACAGCAGGATGTCCCGGTACTCGCCGGCATCTGCCTCGCTCTTCGGACTGAGCATGCCGGCGAGTTTCTTGCTCGCAATTTGAATCGTGTTCCAGCGAAGGATACTGCCGAGTTCACAAAATACCTGAAAGCCGCTGCTCGCTATGTCCCGATTGATTCCGCCGATCTCGTTGTCGAAGCGGCATCCAATCGATTTGCCAAAGACACGAACCTTCAACTGGAACTATTGCGTTCTATCGATTCGGGCTTTGCTGAACGCGGAATTGATCGACCGGATTCCGTGACCGCATGGGCAACAGCTTTGGCCGACAAACTTCTCAACCTCGAAGCCGGGGACCTTGGCGAAGTCATTAGCTGGAACTTCATTCCTGCAACAGGCGGGGCGACCACGGCAAATCCGTGGCAAGTTTCAACGCGTCGAAGTTCGCAAGACGGCCAGCAAAACTCTCGGCTCTACAGCAGCATTCCCACCGGTGAACAGCAGGTCGGCACCTATCGAACGGGCACCTTCAAACTTCCTGCCAATCTCCGCTTCTGGATGGCCGGCCACGGTGGCTTTCCGGCCAAGCCGCACCAGCGAAAAAACTATGTCCGTCTGCGTGATGCATCTTCGCACGCCATTGTTCAAACATGGCTCCCCCCAAGAAACGACACCGCCCAAGAGTTCAAACTGCAATCGACTGAAATGACTGGCAAGCGTGTTTACATTGAACTCGTGGATGGGGATTCGGCGAATGCGTATGCGTGGTTGGCAGCTGGTCGATTCTCAGTCGCCGGGCTCAATCCGACCACTCAATCAGTCGACCGGACCAAGGGCATCCGTTTGATTGCCGACATGCGTTTGACGACAAGGCGCAGCGCTTTGGTGCGAGTGCTGGAACAATCAGGAACCAACAAGCCAACAGCGAACCTCGCCGTTGAATCGCTTGCAAATCTGGATGGGCAAACACAGCTTAGAGCACTGGCTGCTGCAATGGCTGTCAGCGGAATCGATACTTCGCTTCGAGAGAAGAGCCGTAACGCAGTCGTCGCCGGAAACGCAGATGCGTTAGCAGCGTTGCTGCCCAGTGCGATGCAGGTGGCTAGTCGACAGGAACAACTGAAGTTGGCCACCATCCTTGCGGAATCGCAGAGCACCGCCGCTCTGCTAGTTGACCTTTGCGAAAGGGGAACAGCATCGCCGCAGCTGTTGGCTCAGCCGCTACTGAAGACCAAATTGACTGCGAGTGCAGGTCAGTCACTTGCGTCGCGAGTCGAAGCTCTCATCGCTGACCTGCCACCTGAAGACGACAAACTAAATGCACTGATTAAGACACGGTCCCAAATATTCCTGGCTCGCCCCGGAAATCCAATCGCCGGCGCGAAACTCTTCACAAAGCACTGCGCGGCGTGTCATCAAGTGGCTGGTAAAGGCGCAAAGGTTGGCCCGAATCTGGATGGAATCGGAACGCGCGGGTTGGGGCGATTGATGGAGGATGTTTTGGCTCCAAATCGGAACGTCGACGTTAACTTTCGAGCCACAACGATTCTGACGGAGGACGGACGAGTACTGAGTGGGCTGTTGAAGCCCTCCTCAGGAGCAGTGACGGTTGTGGTGGATAGCGAAGGCAAAGAAGTTTCCATTCCCACAGCATCGATTGAAGAAAAGAAATCGTCACGCCTGTCGCCAATGCCATCCAACGTCGCCGAGAAGCTTTCGTCGGCCGAGTTTAGTGACTTGATGGCGTACCTGTTGTCACTGGGTGGGTAGCCACGGCCTCACCCATTCACTGATCAACACGCTAGCTGTTTCAACTCATCCACCGAATTCGCGGGGCGTGGAGCAAGTACGTGTCTATAGTCTTAGGTGGCAACAGGTTTCACTGTAAGGAACTGTACTCCACTGACGTCTTCCGTTCCCAAGTGCTTTGCGTTTCTTGAAGTACACCAACCGAAGAGGAATGAAAATGGACGTCATTGAAGCCATCTACAACCGTCGTTCGATCAAACACTTTGATGCCGAACACAAAATGACGGAGGAAGAGGAAACGAAACTCTTCCAAACGGTTCTCCAGTCTCCGACCAGCTTCAATATTCAGCACTGGCGGTTTGTGGTGCTGCGTGATTCTGATTTACGAAAGAAGATCCGCACCGAATTCGGGAACGATCAGGCCCAAATGACAGACGCGTCGCTGTTAGTTCTATTCACCGGTGACACAAAAGCGTGGCAAAAAGAACCCGAGCGATATTGGAAGAACGCACCACAGGAAGTCAACGAACTACTTGTCGGCTGGATGGGGCCGTTCCACGAAGGACGCGAATGGCTACAACGCGACGAAGCGCAGCGATCAATTGGAATGGCGATGCAGTCGATGATGCTGGCTGCGCAAGGCATGGGGTATGACTCGTGCCCCATGATTGGGTTCGACATCGAAAAGGTCGCCGAACTGATCAAGCTTCCCGCTGATCATGTCATGGGCCCAATGGTGGCGATTGGAAAAGGAACAAAAGACGCCTGGCCAAAACCGGGTCAGCTTGGATTAGACGAGGTTCGGTTCGAAAACAGATTTGAGTGAGGTTAATCAGTCACAATAACGCCGCTGGCGAATTACTTCTCAGCGCGAGAAACCTGAACAGGCTTGTGGAAGATACCGCCAGCCTGTTTTGGTTTGAAAGACGGGCCAACGATGATCACCATTCGACGTTCCAATGACCGAGGGTTCACCGACCACGGCTGGCTGAAGTCGTATCATACATTTTCATTTGCAGACTATCGGGACCCCAAATTCATGGACTTCCGATCGCTGCGTGTGATCAACGAAGATCGGGTTGAGGCTGGCAAAGGCTTTGACACTCACGCACATCGGGACATGGAAATCGTGTCGTACGTTCTGGCTGGTGAACTGGAACATAAGGACTCGACGGGAAACCGTAAGTTCCTGCGCCCCGGTGAGTTCCAACGCATTACAGCTGGAACCGGAATTACGCATAGCGAATTCAATCCGTCCAAAGAAGCCGAAACGCATTTCTATCAAATCTGGTTGCGGCCGGAACGAAAAGGTATCGATCCGAGCTACGAGCAAAAGTCTTTCGATGTGGCCGAACGTAGAAATCAGCTGCAACTTGTTGCTTCGCAGGACGCTGCTGAAGGTTCCTTGTTGATTCATGCCGACGCAAAGATTTATCTCGCAGATCTGGATGCATCACATACGATGGATGTCCAGGTAGAACCCGGACGGCATGCTTGGCTACAACTTGTGGAGGGAGCCATCGCTTGCAACGGGCTTGAGCTGCGAAAAGGCGATGCTGTGGCTGTGAGCGACGAATTACAATTGGAACTTGTCGCAGCATCCGGATCGAAAATGATGCTATTTGACCTGGCTTAAGATCATCTGCGAAGTGCCTGTGATGACTGGCCATTCGAATCAATAAATGCGATTCAGAGAAAACATGGACGACATCACCTACGTGTGCGATTCCTGCGGTGAACCGATTGTGATCCCTGTGGACCCAACCGGTGGACGATCGCAGGAGTATGTCGAAGACTGTCCGGTTTGCTGTCATCCGAATGTCATTCGCGTTGAATTCGACCGCGATGGGCAGCCTGTGGCGGTTCAATCTCGTTCCGAATAACAATACGAACACTTGTTCGCATTTTAATTTCAGTCTAGGATCCGCCTGTTCGATACAGAACAGGGACGCGATTCATGGCTGAACGCACACAAAAACAACAACGCAACAAACAGGCAAAGGCACGACAAGACAGCGGTTCAAAACCGTTATCTCGTCGCCCTGCTGAGATCTACGATTTCATTCGCGAGACGATTGCTGAGCAAAACTATTCGCCCAGTATTCGAGAGATTTGCGAAGCTGTCGGCCTGAGCGCTCCGGCGAATGTTCATCGACATTTGAAGACGCTGGAAGAACGCGGCTACATCACCCGAGCCAGCAACTCAACGCGCACAATCCAGCTGGCAACAACAAGCGCGCGTGGGTTGCTGTTGGCAGGAACCATTACCGCAGGTCAGCCGCTGGAAACATTTCAACAGGAAGAACGCCTGGACCTTGGCAGCCTGTATGACTCGGACGACTACTTCGGTCTGCGAGTCAACGGCGATTCCATGATTGAAGCACATATTCAAACCGGTGATGTCGTCGTCATCAAAAAACAAAACACATGCCGTGACGGTCAAATTGTGGCGGCCCTAATTGATGGCAGTGAAACGACGTTGAAGTATTTCCACAAAGACAAAACTCGCATTCGTTTACAGCCGGCCAACAGTTCTATGGAACCAATTTATCCGCAGGCCTGTGAGATTCAGGG
>JBGCDN010000481.1:0-4824 GCA_045105495.1 Planctomycetaceae bacterium | reverse complement strand
CTCAGATGCTGATCGGTCTTTTCAGGCGAGCCTGCGAGTTTGGAACCAACAGCAGGACGATTCGTCAAAGCTGAACCTGGCTTCCTGCGAACACGGCCGAGCGATGGTGGCCTTAAAACAATCCCAATACACAACAGCTTTGACGTTGTTCCGCCGCGCATATGGACTGCGAAAGACAAGGCTCAAAGCCGATCATCGCCTTATTGGACACTCGTTGGAGATGATTGGTGTCACGCTATCGCTGCTCGGAGAAAAGACGGATGGGTTACGACACCTTGAACAGGCAGTGAAAACGCTGCAATCCTTCTGGGGCCCCGAGCACGAAGAAGTGGCTGAAGCGAAACATGAACTCGCGCTCGCCCTGGTTCGCAAGGGCGACGTCGCAGGCAGCATGCAAGCCATGAATGCTTCAAGGCATGGCTACAGGCGACACATGGCGGCAACATTGGTGGGGCTGGAACAACAGGCCCAGCTGCAATACCTCAACGTTGAAAAGCACCGCGTGATGGACGGACTGGCCATGGCCACTCAGCAGCCAGAGAACCTCGAGCAAAAAAGAGTCGGCTGGGAATGGCTGCTGAATAACAAGGGCTTTAGTTTTGAAGTTCTCGCTCAGCAACGACTGCTTGCACGTAGCAAGCGAGGCCAGAACAGCGATGCCTCCAGAGCCAATCGGTTGGCAGAAGTTCGGCGTGAGTTGGCAGTACTGGCGAATTCAAAAAGCGACGTCATAAACGCAAGCCTCAGTGCCAACGAGCAACTACTTGCCAGGTCGCTTGGTATTGGTGGTGAATTTGGAATCGCAAGTTGGGCAACTGCGAAAGATGTCCAGAGAGCGATCCCGGATGGAACCGTGTTACTGGATTTTGCTTTGATCGATCGAAACGCTCCTTCCGACAGTGCATTTGGATTTCAGCCAGTCGAAAAGGGTGAAGGCCGATATGTCGCATGGATTGTTACCCGCAGCAGCATCAAGTTTGTCGAGCTTGGCCAGGCTGCTGAAATTGAATCTGCCGTCAAAGCTGCCCGCGACGCGATTCTTTCCGCGAAAAGTCTGTTCGAGAAAAGACGGTTTCGTCGAGCTCAGGATCTCGTGGATGGAAAGTTGCAGGCTCTGTCAAAGCTATTGCTTCACCCTCTGGAAGATGACATCGCAAGTTCCACGAATGTGGTCCTGAGTCCGGATGGGGCGCTTTGGCTGCTGCCATGGCCAGCCCTTCTTGCGTCCGATGGAGAATACCTGGTTGAGAAGGTGGAAACATCGTGTGTGGTTTCTGCCAGGCAGCTACTTGGTCGGCAAGGTCAGCAATCAAGAGACTACGCGGTGATCATGGCGAATCCAGACTATGGTCTGGATTCTAACGGCGTTCGAGCAGAACTCCGCAAGGCCAAGGTTCGAGACGATATGTTTCCGACGCGAACGATGCAGATCAAAGGCGATTCCAAAGCCATGCTCCGCGACGTCGCAGCACTCCCCGGAACCCAGGCAGAAGCAGAGACAGCCAAGCCGTTTCTTGACAGACTGACCGACGGCAAAACCTACGTTTACACACAAAGACAGGCGTTGGAATCATTTGTTAAGGTGATTAAACGACCAAGGATTGCAGTCTTTGCAACTCATGGCTTTCTTTTGAAAGACGATGATGCTGCTCATCCGCTGGATCGTTCGGGGTTGGTCTTTGCCGGGGTGAACAGTCGAAGAGATGGAGGCGACGGCGACGATGGAATCCTAACAGCCCTTGAAGTACTCGACTGCGACTTTCGTGGAACGCAGTTGGTCATGCTGAGTGCCTGTGATAGCGCACTCGGACGCAATCAGGTTGGCGAAGGAATCGCCGGACTCCAACAAGCGTTTCACCTTGCAGGAGCAGAGCAAGTTGTTGCCACCTTGTGGCCCATCGACGATAGAGAAACACAGGTGCTGATGAAGAACGTTTGGGAGAATCTCGCTAATGGTGAGCCTTTAAAGAGAGCACTCAGAAGAGCCCAGTTGGACTACATCAAGAATGTGGAGCAGCGGCTCGGTTACGCTAACCCATGGCTTTGGGCCGGTACCATGCTGACGAGCTATTGATTGCCGCCGAAAGCCACCGTCGGTGCCCGGTTCGGAACGTGGGCGATCACAGGCTTCGTCGATGTTTGCCATGGGGCTAACCCGCACTTAGCCAGCGATACAATTTGGCCCGCGCAAGCTTCCAGTCGTTTTCGACAGTGGTGTGAGAGCAACCAAGGACATCGGCCATTTGGTGGATGGTTAAACCGGAGAAGAACTTTAGCTCAATCACTTCGCGCTGCCGCGGTGAATCATCGCCAAGCTTTGTAAGAGCATCGTCCAGATCCAGAAATTTCATGTCGTTGTTGACTTCGAAGTTGTCAATTACAACGTCAAGGGCGTTCTTCTGGGCTTCACCACCGCGCTTCTTTGCGTGCCGCGTTCTGGCGTGATCGACCAGGATTTGCCGCATCGCCTTGTTGGCTGCTCCGAAGAGATAGCGGCGGTTCTCCGCATTTTCCACAACTCCTTGTTCACGCATCCGCACGTAGGCTTCGTTTACCAAGGCAGATGCCTGCAACGTATGGTCGGCTCGTTCGGTTCGCATCAAGCCGCCGGCAAGGCGTCGCATATCCTCATTGATTGCGTTGAACAAATTCTGGTGTGCCGCCTCGTCACCGGTCCGTGCTTTCTCAAGAAGCACAGACACGTCTACATCGTCACTCACTCGTTCACTCCTGTTGATCGGTTTAGACCGCAATTATGGCGTCAAAAGCACTGTTTGCGAGTCTCCGTGCCCCCGGGCACTGGTCTGGGTACCGATTTTCTTTCTATACAGACGGAATTTTGCTTGGGAACGAAGTATCAATTTTCGCACTTCCTCATGTTCCACCTGAATTTGAGGAAGCTCACATGCGATTCACCGTACTTCTCGCCATCTCAATTTCGCTTGCACCGACGCAAAGTCGTGCCGACGAACAGCTTGCTGTCCAGACGCAGCAAATCCTCAAGTCTCGTTGTGGTAAGTGCCACGGCAACGTGAATCCGCAGTCGGACTTCTCCGTCCTGAACCACGCGGACATGCTGAGCAAAACGCTGTCTGACGACGAGTCGATCGCTGTTCGCCCTCGCGACCTTCAACAGTCTGAGCTCTGGCAACGCATCGCGACCAACAATGAAGATCGGGTCATGCCGCCGAGTGGTAAGATTCCAGCTGACGAACAGGCAATCATTCGTCGCTGGATTGAATCCGGAGCCGTCGATGGTTCCAAGGTGCAGACAGATCCAGAGCCTTCTCGACCCTATGTGACCAATCAGGAAGTCTACGAAGCGGTCGAGCACGATTTGGCTCGCCATCTGCCTGATGAAACTCGCGATCTTCGCTACTTCTCAATTCGGCATCTTCACAATAACCCAAACGTCACGGCTGCGGACTTACGAACTTACCGAGCCGCATTGTCGAAGCTCATCAACAGCCTTCACTGGGAGCATGCGATCGTCGTACCTGTCGCCGTTGATCAGCAGAAGACGATTCTGCGGATCAATCTGGCAGATATCGGATGGGATCGCGGACGGCTTTGGCGGAAGTTGCTGCAGCAGTACCCGTACGGGATTTCCTACGACACTAGCCGCAACCATCGTCTCGCGACGACAGCCACGAACGTTTATCGAGCGACAAACTCTCGCATTCCAATTGTTCGAGCCGACTGGTTCATCACAACCGCGGCGGTGCCACCGTTGTACCACACGTTGCTCGATTTACCGGACGGTCCAAACGCCGATCGCGCGCTGGAGTACCGGCTTAAAGTGGATGTAGAACGAGATTTCATCAAGAACCGATTGATGCGAGCTGGATTCGTGAAGAGCAACGTGTCGGAACATAATCGTTTGGTCGATCGCCACCCAGCTGCTTACGGAGCCTACTGGAAAAGCTACGACTTCGCGTCCAGCGTCGGTCGGCAGGATCTAACTCGAGCTCCACTCGGGCCAGACTTCCCCGGCAATGAATTCCAAAGACACGCATTTAGCGCCGATGGCGGCGAAATTATTTTCAACTTACCCAACGGCATGCAGGGGTACATGCTGATCGACGGAGACGGAAGACGGATCAATCGCGGCCCGATCAACGTTGTCTTCGATTCAAAACAGCCGTTGGGAAATAAGGAAGTGATCAACGGAATTTCGTGCATGGTCTGTCACAACCGAGGCATGCAGCCATTCAATGACAGCATTCGACAAGCCACAACACTACGAGGGTTGTCCGGACAGAAAGTCAGTCGCTTGTTCCGTCAGAAGGACGAATTCGATCGCGTGATTGAAGCCGACTCAAACCGCTTTCTGATAGCGATGCAATCCGCAACGGCACCGTTTCTCACACCTAAAGACGATCCCGTAAAACGCGAACCCGTCGTGGCGATTGCGAAAGCATTTTCAACAGAACTTGACCTGCAAACAATTGCCTCAGAACTGGATATTCAGGATCCCAGCCAACTGCAGCCTCTGCTCCGTCAGCTCGGACTAGGCATTGTTGGCAATGGCCTGCTTATGAAACGCGATACATGGCAGGGGCTCAGTTCAGAGCAGCCGTATTCGCAGTATCAGCTTGTGACGGAACAGCTGGAACAAGGAACACCGGAACGCGTCTTCTAGGGCAACGTGCCATAGCACCGGTTGCGGCAGCGACGTTGGGATGGTGTTTATCGGAGTGGTTCTCGCCGCAAGCTCTTTTCCGGACAGACTCCCAGGCAACCTCCAGACCAGACGACTAATTCAAGTTATCCAATTGGCACTCAGTCAAGGAACTCACAATGAAACTCTTAACAGCAATCTTC
>JBGCDN010000480.1:0-4017 GCA_045105495.1 Planctomycetaceae bacterium | reverse complement strand
TACGCGGCTTCCAGAGACTGGTAGTAAGAACGCGGTTGTTCGCGGCGGTTCAGTCGAGACAGCAGGGTTGCGATGATCGTGCAGACACCACCGCGTCTCAGCTCCGGCCACGATACGGTGCAGTCACCATCAACGATGCCGGGTAAATCGAACTGGCTTTCGAATTCACGTATTTCAGGAACCGGCTTGCTGAGGTCCCGATTCCATTCGGTCGCGTTCCAAGCCATGTCAAGATGAGCGTCGAAAATTTGCATCCCGACATGGTATCACAAACCCGTGAACACCATCGAACGATCAGGTGCTACTTCGCTGTCGCGCGAACGGCTGCCATCGCAAACAAGGCCCAACCAATCAGCTGAAGCGTTCCCCCAATCGGCGCGACGGCGCCCATGGCTTTCAAACCACCGATGACCAATACGTACAAGCTGCCGGAGAACAAAATGGTTCCCAACGCAAAGCACCAGCCGGCGGCCTTTACGAACTTCGATGAGAACCGACCCGCGAACAATCCCAGCAGAATAAGTCCGACTGCATGAAGCATCTGGTACCCCACGCCCACCTCGAAATCGCCGAGGTATTTGTAGGCGGCGTGTACTTCCTGCCCGGCGACGTTCTTCGTCTGGCCTTCGTACTTGTCCTTTAGGAACCCCGTATCCTTCAAACCATGCGCACCGAAGGCTCCGGCGAACACGGCGAGAAACGCAAACACGGCTCCGGTCGCAATCCAGCATCGTCCGTCATCACACGCGCTGCTCATGAGTGAGTCACTTTCGTACCGAGAACTTCGACGAACGCCTTCAGGAACGCTGGGTGTGCCGGCCATGCTGGGGCGGTTACCAGGGTTCCGTGAACATGCACGCCATCGATAGCTGTTTCGATGTAGTTGCCGCCGGCAAGCGTCACTTCAGGAGCACACGCGGGATAGGCCGTGCATTCCAGCCCTTTGAGAACATCGGCTGCAGCCAGCAACTGTAGTCCGTGACAGATTGCCGCGATCGGGCGACCACTCTTTGAGAACTCCTGCACGATCGCCACGACATCTTTGTTCAATCGCAGATACTCTGGTGATCGACCTCCGGGAACCAGTAGGCCGTCGTAGCTGGCTTGATCAATCTCGCCGAACGTCGCGTTCAACGCAAAATTGTGCCCAGGCTTCTCAGAGTACGTCTGGTCTCCCTCGAAGTCGTGGATCGCCGTACGAATTGTGTCGCCAGCTTTCTTGTCCGGGCAAACAACATCCACTTCGAATCCGAAGGTCAGCAAGGTTTGGAACGGAACCATGATCTCGTAGTCTTCTACGAAATCGCCCGCGAGAATCAGAATGCGTTTGGCCATGGTGATCTTCTACGAATCAAACAGTGAAGTTCGTCAGATTCTACGGGCCCCGGTTGTGAAAAGTGAGTCACCGTATCCAGCCTCGACGACTTTTCTCGGCCGGTCTGCTAGCTTTCCCGCATGTCGGACAGTCAACCAACGAAATTCACTTCAATCCCGCGCGGCTATGTTGCTGCGGCGGGGGTTGTTGCTGCGATTGGGCTGCTGCTAATCGCTCCGATTGACTATCCCGGCCGACTGCTGGGAGTGGTCTTTGACTACGGTCACGTTCCCGCGTTCGCTCTTCTTGTTTTCGCTGTCACTCGACTTCTGTGCGGCAAGTCTCCATCAATCAAGACGGCAGGAACCATAGCGATCGCGGCCACGGTGTTCGGCGTCGGTGCTGAGTTCGTGCAGCAATATGTTGGTCGATCCGCCGAACCTGGCGACGCGTTCGCAAACGCGATTGGAGCAGCCATTGGCTTTCTTGCGGCAACATGGAATCAATGGCGTCCCAACCAAAGGCGTCTTGGAACAGCGTTACTCATCATCGGAACGATCGCCGCGGTTTGGTCACCAACCTGGACGCTGATTGATATCAACCGACAGCGAAACGAGTTCCCTCTGCTCGGTTCTTTTGAATCAGAGCTCGAACTGTCTCGCTGGCACAGTCGCCGAAGCAGTAGACGTCGTAGCGACAAACACGCAAGCGATGGAAAGTTCTGCCTCGAATGGAAGCTCCGTCCGGCCAGGTACCCCGAAGTCCACACACGTTGGCCATTCGGTGACTGGTCTCTCTATCAAGACCTTGAAGTCGATATTTGGAACGACCACAGTCCGCTGCCCATCGTGGTCAAAATCGAAGACGCCAGTCACAATGGGCAGTACGAAGATCGGTTTCAGCAGGAAATTCTTCTGCCCACGGGTAAGACAACCGTCAGAGTGAACCTGAACGACGTCCGGACAGCCCCGCAAAGTCGAGAACTCAACATGCAGCAGATCGCTCGCGTTGCATTCTTCACAGCGGATCTCACGGAACGTCGTGTTCTCTATCTGGACCGTCTTGAACTGACCGGTGCAAACGCTTCTGGGGAGTAACGATGCAGGACCACGAAACAACATCTGACGTCCGCGCGGTACTACAAATCGCAGCCCACTTCGTCAGTCTCAAAGAACGCGCCACTCAGTTCTTGTGTGAGTTTTCTGCGAACCAACGTGGTCACTTCACTCCGACCGAGGACGATCAGGTTCGACAGTTATTGGTTTCGTACTGGCACTCGCGGAACGCGTTGCTGGAACTCGTCACGAATCGAAAGAAGGCGAGACTCGATGTGGAAACACGGCCGATGCGGTTCCTCGCTGCGTTCAGCGGAGCATTGGTTTTGATTGATGCGGCTCGGTTTATTCGCGATGAAATGCATGATCGTCCGGTTGTTCGCCGTAAATTGAACGAACCCGAACCTCACTTCGAAATTCCCGCTGGATGCTACGACCAGATCCAGAAATCTCTCACCCGGCCGGCACATGCGTGGCATCTGTACCACGCCAATCACCACTTCGAAGCTAACGCAGAATCGCTTGAACAGATTGCGTCGGCAGACTCGGAGACGCAACAACTGTTCGACCTTGTCCAGGGTTTGCGGCTCCGGCTGGATGTCAGCGCGAAGCGATTTGCGACGGCTCGGGTGCGTGTTCGAGCGAGAGCACTTCGGACGCGTGTGGAAGGGGTGGTCGTTGGGCGAGCGATGTACGGGCTGCAAAAAGCGGTGTCTCAACTTGTGTCGGACAAGTACGTGAAGCTGAATCATTCGCCGCAACTTCCGACGGCCATCGTGGAGGAAATCGAAACGCTACTTGAACCAGGTGACATCTTGGTGACTCGCAAAGCACATGCGGTTACCAACTACTTCCTGCCTGGCTACTGGCCTCATGCGGCTTTGTTCGTTGGCGACTCAGCAAGGCTTTGTGAACGTCAGTTGGATCAACACGCCAATCTCATCCAGCATTGGGACGAACTTCTCTCCATCGATGAACTTCAGCCTCGACGCGTTGTGGAATCGATGAAGGACGGCGTTCGACTCCGCTCGCTCGCGACACCGCTGAAGTGCGATGCCATCACGATTCTCAGGCCAACACTGTCGTCAGAATCGCTGACCGAAGTGATTGCTCGCGCGTTTTTCCACGTGGGTAAACCGTACGACTTCGATTTCGATTTCAGTCGGTCGGATCGGTTGGTCTGCAGTGAAGTCGTCTACCGTGCGTTCGATGGTCTCGACGGGACCGCGTTCCAACTGCAGAAACGCGCAGGTCGATTGACCTTGGCTCCGGAAGATCTAATCCGGATGGCTCTGCGGAGTGAATTCTTCAATGTCGTCGCGTCCTATATCTCGACTGCAGCGGACACGTTGCAGACCGGGGAAGCTGCAGTCGCATCTGTGAAAGCGACGCTACGCGACTAGCGCGGAGTTCGCTGCGAGGACTTAGCCGGCGGCCGCAAGCTTTGTGTTCTTCTCGGTCCGTGTAGAGGTTCGGTCGTAACGTGAAATGGACACGCATGGACCCTGAGAGAACTGACGGTCAGGGCAAATTGCGAATTGGAATGCGAAGTCGCTCAAACTCAGTAAATACGCTGTATTTCCTGCGTAAATGCCGACGTGGCCACGTTGTGAATTGGGCTGAATTCAACTAAAATCCAAGGACTGA